>NZ_JBHRWK010000016.1:0-108641 GCF_042647925.1 Amycolatopsis speibonae | reverse complement strand
CTGGTTTTTGTTCCGTCGCAAGAACAATCATCCCAAGCCAGAGGGCATTTGCGTACCCAGACACACCCCAAACACCACATCAACACCGGTGGATCCAAGCTCACTGTCCCTATTTCCCCACACCCCTCCCTGCGCGGCCGTCGTGACCGGTCCGTTCAGGCGGGACTGTGTGGATTTTTTGGTCATCCAACGCACCAAAATCCACACAGTCGGCGTCAACGGCCCGGTGTCGCGCAGAGTCACGTTTGCCTTTTGGTCCAAGAGAACACGACTTGCCACTCGTGACCACTCCGGCCCGCCACGCCACCGCCGTGCCGTTCTCGCCGCGACGCTGGCGGGCTGGGAGTTGTGGGTGCGTACTTGCACCGCGCTGGCCGCCGAGAAGGACGCGGTGACCACGCGCGAAACCGTCTGATCCGGTGCGGGGCCGCCCCAGGTGTGAAACACCGGGGGCGGCCCTGTCACTTTCTGGTGTCCACAATGGACTTCCCGATTCCGGTCAAGCGATCGCTTTGACGAGGGTTCGCGATTCGGTCGATCGACAGGTGGGAGCGGTCGTGTCCCGATCACCGGTCCCCGGGTTCCGAATCCGATCGTGCGGTGCCGAGATCTACCTTAAATCAATGTTAAGGATCGGCGGATTTGGTGCTATCTTGACTGAGCGAAAACGCGAGAAGTTCTTCACGCGGAATTCGCTTTCCGGCCCCCGTGGTGTGGGCCCGCGGTGGAGGTTCGGTCACCGAACCGACCGCTGAGCTGAGGATTCTCTCGCTGGAACCCCGATACCGAACCTTCGGTACGGCCTGTCCGCAGGGTGGGTTCGGTGGCCACGAACTGCCGCGGAATTCGTTGACCCCGTCGACAGCCGGTTCGTAGTGTTTGCCGAGTCTTGGGCAGGGACGGCTTTGGTGGACACATTTGGCTCAGGCAGAAGGGGGCTTTCCATGGCCGGCATCCGAACGATTTCCCCGATCGGCAAGCGGTCTTTCGACGCGGGTCGTACCGCGCGGCCCGGAATCATCAGTGAATTCGTGGAAGTCGCCGACATGCCGCTGGCGGCGCTCAGTGGCGGACTGCGGCTCGGCGGTGGCAACGCCGCCTTTTACCGGCTGCTCGGCCGCCGTCCCGCCGACGTGCTCGGCGAATCGTTCCCCGAACTCGTCACCACCGGTCCCGATCACCTGCGCGACCGGTTGAACAGGGTCGCCGAAGGCTGGGAACAGCGGTTCCGCGGAAGTGTCACCGGACTCGGCTCCGGCGGCGCCGACAGGCTGACCATCGTGGCGGGCCGGATGCGGGCGCCGGGTACGGCGATCCTGCTGACCATGCTCCCGGAGGTGGGGCCCGCCGTGGCCCGCGCCGAGCAGTTGAGCTCGGTCAACGACATCGAGGCGAAGATCCTGCAGGGTATCGCCAGCGGCCTGTCCAGCCTGGAGATGGCCGACAAGTTCTACCTGAGCCGCCAGGGGATCGACTACCACGTCGCCCGGTTGCAGCGGAAGTTCAAGGCGCGCAACCGGGTCGAACTGGTTTCCCGGGCCTTCGCCACCGGCCTGCTGGACTCGACGGCCTGGCCGCCGCGGGTGCCGGAGTCCCGGCGCGCGAGCTGATCGCCCGGACCTGACGTGCGGGTGACCGCAGTGTGACGTGCTCATGCGATTACGGTGCGGTCCCAGTGAACGGCCACTTCGGTTGCACGTATTTCGGCAGAATTCGTAATGATCTTCGAGAGCGTTTTGCTCGTTTGAGCGGTCGGGCCGGGCGCTGAAGGCGCCGACGGTCACCGGGGAGCAACCCTGAGGGCACCGCTGCTTAACGCCCTGTTTTCTTCTGTGGCGACTTCTGGCATTCTTCGTCCACCCGGGCTCGCGCACGGCGGCGCGCCGGCCCGTGGCGCTTCATGCTCGGAGCCCTCGCCGGTGGCCACCTGCTCATCTGAGCGCCTGGTATCCCTGTAGTGAGGGATAACCCTTATCGAGGTTGCACGCTCTATTCGGTAAGACGATCACACGATGAGATGGAAGCACGTAAGCGATTGTTCGCTCTGTGTGACGGCGACGACCCCGATGGGACGACAGGGAGGCGGGAGATGTTGGACGCCAACAGACCCGGACGCGTGCTGGCCGGACGTGACGACGAGCTGCGACGGCTCGCCGCACGGCTGAGCCCCGGCGCGCCGGGCGAAGGCTCCGTCATCGTCGTGCGCGGTCAAGCGGGGATCGGCAAGTCCAGCCTCCTGCACGCCGCGCTGGCCGCGCTCACGGACACCGTCGTCTGCCGGGGTGCCGGTGTGCCGGGTGACGGGACCGCGGTCTCCCGGGAACTGCTCGCGGACCTGCGCCGGGCGGGCGCCCTTGTCCCGGAGCCGGACGACTTCGCCACCTGGTACGAGGCTTTCGCCGAGTGGGCGGGCGGGCAGCCCGCGATCGTGCTCGCCGTCGACGACGTGCAGTGGTGTGATGAACCGACTTTGCGGTGGCTGAGCCTCATCTCCCGGCACTCGACCAGGCTGCCGGTGCGGATGGTCCTGGTCCGATCGGCCGCCGACGGCCCGGACGGCGCGGCGGAACGGTTGGCGGACCTCGAATCCTGGTACGGCACCGAGGTGCTCGACCTCGGCCCGCTGCCCGCGGCGGCCGTCGCCTCGCTGGCACGCGAGGCCGTCGGATCGGAGCCGGGGGAGCCGTTCGTGCGGCACTGCGTCGAGCAGTCCGGCGGAAATCCTTTGCTGCTGCGGGAGATGCTCGACGAACTGGGCAAGGTCGCGTCCGGGGTCGCCCCGGTGGCCGGGTCCGCGGCGGGCGCCGCGCTGATCCGCTCCCTGTTCGCCGGGGTCCCGGACTACGCCCGGACGGTCGCCACCGCCATCGCGGTGCTCGGCGGGCAGGACCTGTCCCTGGTGGCCCGGCTGGCGAAACTGCCCGCCCGCACCGCCGGCACCGCCGTCGAACTGCTGCGGAGTCAGCACATCCTTGCCGCGGAAGGGTTTTCCTTCCGGCACGACCCGGTGCGGGACGGGCTGCTCGACGCTCTCGAACCCGCCGAGCTGGGTCGGTGGCGGCGGACCGCGGCGATCCTGCTGAGCGACGCGGCCGGATCGCCGGAGGAAGTGGCGGAGCACCTTCTCGAACTCGCCGAGCTGGACTCGTGGATGGTCGACCTGCTGCGGGACGCCGCGAGCGGTGCCTGCGACCGGGGCGCGCCCTGGGACGCGCTGCGCTACCTCCGGCCCGCCGCGGCGGCCAGACCCTCCGACGCCGGCCTCGCGGTGCAGCTCGCCGAGACGGTCGCGCTGCTGGAACCGGACAGCGGATTCGATCTCCTGCGCCGCGCGCTCGAACTGCAGCAGGATCCGGTCGACCGGGCGAGGGCCGCGGTGAAACTGGGCCGCGCGGCGCTCGTCGCCCGCCGCTGCGGGACCGCCGTCACCGTGCTGGACAGGGTGCTCACCGTGCTCGGCGGCGAGATGGACCAGCAGTTGCGGGGCCACCTCGAAGGACTGCTGTGCCTGGTGGGCATCGAAGACCGCGACAGCCTGGCGAAGCTCGACACCCGGATCCAGCCCCGGACGGAGGACGCCGTCGTCGACGCCCGCCATCTGGCCGTGTGCGCCGTCGTCGCCGCGCTCGACGGGACCCGGCCGCGCGAGGCCGCCGAATGGGCGATGCGCGCGATCCGCGGGTACACCCCGACCGCCGACGATTCGGCCGTCAGCTCCGCCGTGCTGGCGCTGCTGCTGGCCGACGAGGTCGACGTCGCCAGGGACGAACTGACCAGGGCCATCGAGCTGGTCCCGGCGCAGCGCAGCGAATACCTCGCCTTTCGTGGCCTGCTCGGGCATTGGTGCGGGGAACTCGCCACCGCGGCCGCCGACGCAGGACAGGCCTACGCGCTCAGCCGCCGCGCCGAGGGTCGCACCGGCGGTGTCGTCCCGCGGATCGCGCTCGCGACCGTCGCCGCTCAGCAGGGCGACACCGCGAAGGCGATGAAGTTGTTGCGGGAAGCCGATTCCCCGCAGTTGTGGGACCACACGGTGATGCGCCCGTGGTTCCAGCTCGTCGACGCGCGGGTGCACTGGGCGGCGGGAGACCGCGAGGCGGCGCTGAAGCTCTTCCATCGCTGCGGGGAGAGCCTCGCCGAGGTCGGCATCGCCAACCCGCTGCTGGCGCCGTGGTGGTTCGAGGCCGCCTGCCTGCTGGCCGACGAGGGCCGGTTCGAGGCCGCGGCGAAGCTCGCGGAGGAAGGGAACGGACCGGCACAGCGGTGGGGCACCCCGCGGGCGATCGGGATGGCCAGACTCGCGACCGCGGTCGCCACCCGGGGGCCGGAGCGGATCGCGCTGATCGAAGAGGCGGCGGTCATCCTGGCCGGATCGCCCGCCCGGCTGGAGGAGGCGCTGGCGGAATTCCACCTCGGCCGCGCGCTTGTCGAAACGGGTGACACCGCCGCGGCCCGCATCCGGCTGCGGCGCTGTGTCGAACTGAGTTTGCGGACGGGAGACCGCTTCCTGCTCCGCCGCGCCCAGCGGACCGCCGCCGAGGCCGGGATCCCGAGCGACGTGACGCCGCTGGCCTCGCTGAGCCCCGCCGAACGGCATATCGCCCGGCTCGCCGGGCGCGGGGCCAGCAACCGGGTCATCGCGGAACGCCTCTTCGTCACCGTCCGGACCATCGAGACACATCTGACGAGCGTGTACCGGAAGCTGCGGATCACCGGGAGGGCCGAACTGGCCGCGATACTGGGTCATCCCGGCGACCGTCCGGCGGTCCTCGAAGGTGTCCGGTGAGCGCGGTCCGGCGGCTCGAAGCCGAAGGCACCGACGAACTCGTCGAGCGCGAGACCGAACTGCGCCTGCTCACCCGCCTGATCGAGGATCTCGAACACGGCCACGGCGGCTCCGCGCTCGTGCTCGGCCCGGCGGGCAGCGGGCGTACGGCGCTGCTGGACCAGGCCGCGGCCCTCGCCGCCGAGCGGGGCCTGCAGGTGTTCACCGCGCGGGGATCGACCACCGAGGCACAGTTGCCGTACGGGCTTCTTTCCCAGCTGCTCGCCTCGATCCCGGAGCTCGCGGACGTCCCGTGGCTGCATGCGGCGCTTTCGGACGGCACCGACGTGCAGGTCCTGCACGAACTGCTCTGCCAGCGGCTGCTGGAGTCGGCCCGGCGCTGTCCGGTCCTGCTCGTCGTCGACGATCTGATCCTGGCCGACGAGCAGTCCGAGAGGTGGCTGGCCGCTCTGCGGCGACGCCGGATGAACGCCCCTGTGCTGCTCGTCGCCGCGCATTCCGGCCCGCCGGAGGAGGACGGCGAAGACACGCGCCTGTGCCTCGGCAATCTTCCCGGCGAGAACCGGCATGTCGTGCGGCTGCGGCCGCTGAGCGAGGCGGCGGTCCGGCGGCTGGTGCACGCGGTCCCGGTGCCGCGGCTGCCCGTGGAAGAGGTTTACGCGGCCACGCGGGGAAATCCCGCCTTGCTCGCGGAGGTGCTCGCCCGGTCGTCCGCCGGTCCCGGCGCGGAGATCACCGCCATCACCGCGGACGCGCGCCGGGACACGGCGCTCGACCTGCTCGCCCGGCTGCCGTCCGACCTCGCCGCGCTGGTGCGCACGATCGCCGCGATCGGCACCCTCGACGAGGCGTATCTGCGGCCGCTGGCCGGGCCGCTCGGGATGCCGCTGAGCCGGGCGCTGCGGGTGCTGGCGGACTCCGGCCTGATCGGGACCGATCCCGCCGAGCCGATGAACCCCCAGGTGGCCACCTGGGTGCTGGCCGCGACCTGCGCGGACGAGCGGGCGGGGACCCGCCGCCGCGCCGCCGAACTCGGGCATCGCCGCGCCGCCCCGGAGGAGGACGTCGCCGGGCTGCTGCTCGGCTCCCAGCCGGTCGGCGAGGCCTGGGCGCTGGAGGCTTTGCACGCGGCCGCGCTGCGCCGTCGCGAAGCCGGGGACCACACCGAAGCGGCCCGGTACTACCGGCGGGCGCTCGCCGAACCGGCGTCTCCCGGGACCTCGGCGCGGCTGCGGCTGGAGCTGGAGACGGTCGAAGCGTCGTCATGCCCGTTCACCGGCGGTCTGCGACTGGCAAGGGCCACCAGGATCTCCGGCGACGACACCGTCCGAACGCGACTGTCCGCTGTGGACTTGATGATGCAGCGAGGGGCCAGGGACGACGCGTTGCGCGAGCTGGCCGTCTTGAGCGAGGCCGCGGTCGACGAGCGGGATCGCGCGGATCTGGTGGCGTTGCACTGGCTGGCCGAAGGGACCGGCGCCGGTGCCGCCCTCCTCGGCGTCCCCGCGCTGGCGGACCTCGACCCGGCCGCGCTGACCCCCGCACAGGCGGCCGCCGCTTCCTGGCTGGCCACCACCGCGTGCCGTGACGGGCGGACGGCCCGCCGCCTGGCCCGGCGGGCCGCCGATCCGTCGCACGAACCCATGACCCTGTACTCACCGCGGCTTGCGCTGGCCGCCACCTTCAACCAGACCGACGACGTGCTGGAAGCGCTTTCGGTCTACGAAGAGGTGCTCGTGGACGCGAGCGCCGCCGGTGCCGGAGTGCCGGTGGCGCTCGCTCTCACCGGCCAGGCCTGGATCCACTTGCAACGTGGTCGCGTGCAGGCCGCCGAGGAGGCGCTCGCCAAGGCCGCCGCGTCCGGTCCGCCGGACGGCTGGCCGCCGACGGTGGCAAGCTCGCTGAGCACGATCGCGATCGCGGCGGCGCTCACCCGAGGAGACCTCGAAGCCGCCCAGCGCGCCGTCGACGCGGCGGCCGCCGAGGGCGGGCCGGGGTTCGCCACGCCGTATCTGCTCTTCATGCGCGGACTGCTGGAACTCGACCTGAAACGCCATCGGCGGGCATTGGGGCTGTTCCAGGAATGCGGCAGGCGGATGACCGCGGCGGGCTGGCTGAACCCCGGGCTGGTGCCGTGGCGATCGCACGTCGCCATCGCGGCGCAGGCGCTCGGTGACGAGCACACCGCCGCCGCGATGATCAGCGAGGAATGGCGGCTGGCGCAGGATTGGGGCACGCGCACCGCGATCGGGCGGACTCATCTGAGCGCGGGTGTCGCGGTCCGGTCCGAAGACGCGGTGTTCCGGCTGACGCAGGCTGTCAACGCGCTTCAGCAGTCCCCGGCCAGGGTTCTCTTGGTCGAGGCGATGCTGCTGTTGGCGGGCGCCCAGGTCAACCGCGGCCAGACCAGCGGCGTGCCGCGCCTGCTGCGCGAGGCCGATCGGCTGGCCACCGCGTACCAGCTCGCGTGGGCGACCTCCCGCAGCGCGGACCTCGGGAAACGGCTGTCCGACCGGCCCCGGCGGTCCTACCGCACGGCGTCCCGGCGATGGCGGGCGCTCTCGCCCGCCGCGACCGACCTTGTCCGCCGCGTGCTTTCGAACGCCTCCAACGCCGAGCTGGCGGAGGAGCTGGGCGTGAGCAAACGCGCCGTCGAGCTCCGGCTCACCGCGATCTACCGGCAGCTCGAGGTGACCGGGCGGGCCGAACTGCGAGAGCTGTTCGACGCGCTGGACAAGGAGCTCTGATCCGTCGTCATGATGATCGAGCGAACGGATCAGCTGGCCGCGATCGCGGGAGCGGTGGCCGAGGCCCGTGCCGGGTCGGGGCAATTCGTCGTCGTCCGCGGCGGACTCGGCGCCGGCCGGTCCGCGCTGCTGCACGCGGCGGGGGAAGAGGCCGCGGCGCGGGGTGTGCGCGTGGTCCGGGCGGCCGCGACGCCCTTGGAGCGAGGTGTCGCTCACGGCGTGGCCTGGCTGCTGCTGGAACCCTTGCTGGAGGCCGGACGGCGCGGGGAACTGCTCGCCGCTGTCCGGGCCGACAGCGAATTCCCGGCCGATCCACCCGACCCACGCCGTGCTCACCTCGTACTGCACGAACTGCTGGGACTGTTCACCGAGATGGTGCGCGACACCGGTCCGGTGGCGCTGCTCGTGGACGATCTGCAGTGGGCCGACGCGGCTTCCGCGCGCTGGCTCGCCTATCTGGCCAAGCGGATGAGCAGGCTGCGGGTCCTCGTCGTCGCGACCCTGCTGGAGGGTGACGATTCCGCGGACGACGTCGTGGTCAAGGACATCGCCCGCACCGCGGCGCGCACGGTGCACGCCACCCCGCTCTCGGCCGCCGGAGTCCGGGCCTACCTGACCGCCCGCTGCGGAGCCGAACCCGCGCCCGAATTCGCGGACGCCTGCTACGCCCGCACCGGCGGTTCGCCGATGCTGCTGGACGCGCTCGTCAACACGATGCTCGGGCACGGCCTGCGCCCGGTCGCCGCGGCGGCGACCGAACTCGCCGCGCTCCGGCCCTCGCCCGCCGCGGCCCGGCTGAACCGGTGCCTGCGCGCCCAGCCGGACGACGTCCGCGCGGTGGCCAAGGCGATGGCCGCGCTCGGTGAGGAGACCGAATCCGGTGTCCTGGCCGAGCTCGCCGATCTCGACTCGCCGGACTTCGACGCGGCGCTGCGCGCGCTGCGAAGGCTGGGTCTCGTCGAGGCTCCCGCCGACGGGCTGCTGCGGTTCGCCGGGGAGATGGCCGGCGATCTCGTCGCGGACCAGCTGAGCGCGGAGGACCAGGACCGCCTGCACCTGCGCGCCGCGAATGTCCTGTACCGCAACGGAAGGCCGGTCGAGCAGATCGGACGGCAGCTGCTGGCCACGGTCGCCGAACCCGAACCGTGGGCCGCGGACGTGCTGCGGACCGCGGCCAGCGCCGCGCTGGCGAACTCGTCGCCGCAGACGGCCGCCCAGTACCTGCAGCACGCGCTGGCGCATCCGGGGGCCGACCGCGCGGAACTACTCGTCGATCTCGCTGCCGTCGAACGCGGTTACGACCTGCCCGCCGCCCATCGGCACCTGCACCAGGCGCTGGGCCTGATGCGGGATCCGGTCGACCGCGCGTTCGCGCTCGGCCTGCTCCCGGTGGTGGCAGGGGTCCGTTTCGCCGCGGACGCCCGCCGTCTCCGGCAGGTCCTCGCGGAACTCCGGGAGGTCCCGGGTCCGGACGCGGCCGACGCGGCCCTGCGCATGGAGGCCCGGCTTCGCTACCACGAGCGGGGAGTGCCCGGTGCCGGGGACGCGGCGGCGGACCGGCTGGCCGAACTCGGCCCCGCGCCCGCCCAGGATTCTTCGGCCCAGCGGGAGCTGGTCGCTGTCCTGCTGTACCTGATGACCGTCGCGGGCGCCGCGCCCCGGGAGTCCATTGTGGACCTCGCAAGGCAGGTGCTGGAGCGGGAACCCGGTTCACCGGAACAGATGTACACCACGCTCCCGCTCACCGTGCTGGTGCTCGCGGCCGCGGACTCGCTCGACGGGGTGGACTCCTGGCTCGCCGCGGCATGCGGCTCCGCAGCCGATCCGGACCTGCCGACGTTGGTCGCCTGGGCGGGTCAGGCACTGGTGGCCTCCGCGACGGGCCTGCTGGGCGTGGCCCGCGACCGGGCACAGGCCGTCCTGACCTCGGCGGGACCCAGCCGGGTCGGGATCACCATGACGGCGATGCGGGTGCTGGCCGAGATCGCGATGGAGCAACGAGATCAGACGCTCGCCCGGCTGATCGTCGACAACCTGGAAGTCGACCACGACCCCTGGCTGCGGTCGCTGGCCTACGGCACCTTGGCGCTGACCGAGGCCAATCACACCGCCGCCGCCGAGTACTTCCTCGACTGCGTGCACCAGCTGGAGCGGTTCGGGAACCGCGTGCTGCTGCCGCTGCGCTGCCAGATCGCCTTGCTGCTGGCCGCGACCGACGATCCGAAGCGGGCCGAGGCTGTCGCGCAGGGCGAGGTCGAGCGGGCGTTGTCGTGGGGCGCGCCGTCGTCGGTGGGACGTGCCCTGCGGATCCGCGCGACCCTGCTGGACAGGGACGAGGACGCCGTCCCGGTGCTGCGCGAGGCCGCGGAAACCCTTGCCCGCTCGGGAGACCGGCTCGAACTCGCCCGCACGCTGGTCCTGCTCGGCGAACGAGGCACCGGGCCCGACGCCCGCGAACGGCTGCAGGAGGGCCGCAGCCTGGCCGCCGGCTGCGGGGCGAGCTGGCTGACCGGGTCCGCCGAGCCGTCGGACCAGCAGGACGGCCTGCTGACCGCGACCGAGCAGCGCGTGGTGGAGCTGGCGGTGTCCGGACGCCGCAACCGCGACATCGCGGAACTGCTGGAGGTCACCGTGCGCGCGGTGGAGAAACACCTCACCAGTTCGTATCGCAAGCTCGGCATCACCGGCCGCGCCCAGCTGGCCGCGGCGATGCGCGGCCACCGGGCGGGCTGAGCCCGGTCAGGATCCGGCGGGGACCGCCGCCGTGCCGAGGCGGCCCTGCAGCCAGGCCGCGGCCAGCTCCACCCGGGAATGGCTGCCGGTGCGCTCGAACAGCGACGTCAGCCGGGCTTCGATGCGTTTCTCGCTGACCTGCAGCGCCGCCGCGATCTGCCGGTTCGTGTGGCCGTTCGCGATCAGGCCGACGATATGGCGCTCCAAGGGATCCAGCGTCGCGCGGTCGGTCCGGTCCGCGCGATCCGGCGAGAAGGTGATCCGGTGCTGATCGAGCAGCGCCGAGACGGACGTCAGCGACGCGACGGCGTCGAGCCGCTGCAACGTGCGGTGCGCTTCGAGCAGTGACGGCGCCGGGGCCGGGCTCACCTCGCCGAACGCCGCGCACGCCTCGGCGATCCGGAACACGTCGCCGGACTGCCGGGCCAGTTTGACGCCCGCTCGCACGGATTCCCTGTCCCCGCGCACGAGACCGC
This sequence comes from Amycolatopsis speibonae, assembly GCF_042647925.1. NCBI lineage: Bacteria > Bacillati > Actinomycetota > Actinomycetes > Pseudonocardiales > Pseudonocardiaceae > Amycolatopsis > Amycolatopsis speibonae. The sequence continues at coordinate 97,899 of NZ_JBHRWK010000016.1, read as the reverse complement.
CGCACACGAGGGCCGCCTCCTGGACCGAAGCTGTCGGGCCGCGGGCGGCGAGGCTCTCCAGTTCGGACAGCAGGCGGGTCACGGTCTCAGTGTCTCCTTGGCGCCTCGCCCCGTGCAGGAGCCGGGCGAGCAGGCGTTCCATCCCCGCCCGCACCCCGCGTTCGCGGCAGTCGGTGTAATCCCGCCAGCCTCGGGCCACGGCCTCGTCGGGCCGCCCTTCGGACTGGCGCAGCCGACAACGGACCCACGCGACGTAGGCGTCGGCCGAGGTACGGAAAGGCAAGCGGCGCAACCAATCCGCCGCTCGGTCCGGCTGGTCGCGCTGGGCGCAGATCTCCGCGGCGAACACACTCGCGAACCGGTGGCGGCGAGGCGGGTCCCACCACAGGCGGTCGCCTTCGAGCCGCCGTGCCAGTGACAACGCCGCGTCCCACTCGCCCTCGCGGTAGGCCTGCCGGACCGCGTGCCAGCCGACCGAGAAACCGGTCGCCGGAGCCTGGTAGCGGCCGCGCAGCAGGACGTTCAGCACGCCGACCGTGTCGAGGACCTCGGCGGCTTCGGCGACGTCCTCGTGCGGCGGCGGTTCCGTCAGCACCAGCCAGTCCTCGGCGGGTCTGCCGCCGTCGCCGGGCAGCGCGCCCAGCAGGATCCCGGCGCCGAGGGCGAACAGACTGTCGTCTTCGGCGCCGCAAGCACGCGCGAGCGCCCGGACGGCCTCGGCGGCCACGGGCCGGTCGGCCTGGTTGACCGCGTCGAGCAGACGACCGCACTCGCGAGCCGTGTTCAGGGCACGGGCGACTTCGGCGGCCAGCGGTCGCACGACGTCGAGTTCGGCGAGCCGCTGTTCGTGGGCGAGCGCGCCGAGCCAGCACAGCAACACGGTGGCGGACAGCCGGGCGGACGGCCAAGCGCCGGCGAGCCGCGGCACCACGACGGTGGCGAGGTCGTCGGCCAGCGCGCCGTAGCCACCGGCCGCGAGGCTGTCCGCGAGCAAGGCCTGGAGGACTTCGGGAAACCGTTCGTCGGACGGATCGAGCAGCCGGAGCGCCGTCAGCCGATAGCGGCGGGCCGTCGGCAGATCGGTGCCGGCGCCCGCGGCCGCGGCGAGCAGGAGACCCGCCATCGCGGGATCCGGTGGTGACGGCGGGAGTTCGGCGAGATGCGGGGCGACTTCGGCGGGGTCGACCGGCGGTGTGGCGAGGAGGCCCCGCGCGATCCTCCGGTGCAGCACGGTGCGCCAGCGCACGCCGTGCTCCAGCCGGAGCCTGTCGGCGAGCGCGGGAACGGCGAATTCCACCTCACCGTCCTTCCCGGTGCGAAGGATCCCGGCGCGGACCAGCTCGTCGAGGGCCTGGCCCGCGGTGGACGGCGGAAGCGCCGCCGCGGAAGCCAGCCACGGCAACCTTTCGAGAGTGATGGCGCTTTGTTCGCTCAGCACCGCGATGATGGCGGCCAGCCGCCGGGCGCGCGGCCCGAGCCGCCGCAGCCGGAGCGTCTCGGCGTGCCCGTCCGGCAGCACGATCGGCGTCCCCGCACCGGTCAGGCAGACGTGCTCGTCGACGACCGACAGCTTGCCGGTGGCGCGCAGACCCGCGATCGTCGCGCCGACCGTGCCGGGATTGCCGAACAACGGGCCGAGCGCGGCGCGCACCGCGGTGACGAGCGCGGGATCGCTCGCGATCCGGCCCGCCCGGGTGGTCCAGCCCGGCAGGAGCGCGGTCGTCTCGGCCGCGGTCAACGGCCGGAGGCCGATCGTGCCGTCGGCGATGGCGAGCAGTTTGCCCGCCGGGCCGCCCGCGGGCTCCCTGCCGGTCACGGTCGCGACGGTGACCGTCCCGGTGGCGCGAGCACCCTCGGCGACCAGGGTGAGCACGGTGGCGAGTTCCGGCGGCAGCAGATCGAAGTCGTCGAACTGCAGCACCGTGCGGCTGCGCGGGGCGAGGGTGGCGAGAACGGTGATCAGATCGTGGGCCGTCGTCTGCGGTCCGGCGCCGGAACCCGACTCCAACCGCGCCCGTAGCCACGCGACGGCGCTCAACATGCTGACCAGCTCGGGTCTGTCGAGCGCGGTGATCAGCTCGACCAGCTGGGTCGTCAGCCGGAGCAGAACGGTTTCAGGCTCGGGGCCGGCGGGCACGGGCAGGACGGCGACCCCGGACCGGCGTCCGCGCTGGGCCTGGCCGGAGAGCGCGGTGCTGCGGCCGCTGCCCGCGGGCCCGTGCACCACCCAGATCGCGCCGGGCCCGGTGAGCACCCGGTCCAAAGCGGCCTGCGCGTCATCCGGTCCGGCGCTCGTGACGGCCGTCGCTCCCATTTCCCTCCTCGGCCGGCGCGGGACCACGGCGCGGCCGGGCGACGGTCGCTCCGAGCATGGCGCAAGGAGGACCGTTCGGTCGGGAGGTCAGGTGGCCGGGGCACCTTCGGCCAGCATAGTTGCCCCGGCGGACCACGGTCGACCGCTTCGCGTTTCGTCCTCTGGATGCGGTCCTTGCGCGTGCAACTACCGCATCCAGAGGACTAAATGCGGGTGCCTGGGGCCTCGGCGACGGGATCGGGTTGAGGGGGTACGTCCGTCTCGATCACCTTCGGGACGCCGCGCAGGCTCCGCAGCGCCACCACCGCGAGGACGACCATCACCGCCGCGCTCCCGAGCATGCTGGTCCGGATGCCGCCGACGAACGACTCCTCCGCCGCCAGGCGGACCGCCGTCGCCACCGGTTCCGGCAGGCCGGTCGCGACCGCCGCGGTGGCGCTGAATGATTCCCGCACCTGGGCGGCCAGTTCGGGTGGCACGCCGGCGGGCAGGGTCAGTTCGGCGTGGTAGACCGCCGACAGGACGCTGCCGACCACCGCGATGCCGAGCGAGCCGCCGAGTTCGTAGGCGGTGGCGGAGATCGCCGACGCGGCGCCGGCGCGGTCGCGGGGGACCGTGCCGAGGATGGTGTCGCCGGTGACGGTCAGCGTGAGCCCGGCCCCCGCCCCGAACGCCACCTGAGCGGCCAGCACCAGCACGTAGGAGGAATCCGTGCTCACCGCGCCGAACAGCCCGAAGCCGATCGATGCCAGCGCCAGCCCGCCCGACACGGTCGGTGCCCGGCCGAACCGGCGCACCGCCTTGGCCGCCAGGATCCCGCCCGCGACGAGCGCGGCGATCGCGCCCGGCACGAACGCCAGCCCGGACCGCAGCGGGCTCCAGCCCAGCACGAGCTGGAAATACTGGCTGGAGATCAGGGCGAACGCCGACATCGTGAACACCGACACCAGGTTCGAGCCGACCGACGCCGAGAAACCGCGGCTGCGGAACAGATCCAGGTCGATCAGCGGCTGCTCGAGGCGTCGTTGGCGCCTGGCGAACCACCACAGCGACGCGCCACCGACCGCGAAAGCGCCGAGCACCTCCGGGTACCACAGGCCGACGTAGAACGCGCCCTTCAGCGCGTACACCACCGCGACCACGCCGACGATGGACAGCAGCACGCTGGGCAGATCGAGCCGCAATCGGCCGCTGGAGCGGGATTCGGGCACGACGCGGGCCGCCCCGAGGATCAGCAGGGCCACCGGGATGTTGACCATGAACACCGAACCCCACCAGAAATGCTCCAGCAGGACCCCGCCGACGATCGGGCCGATCGCGAAACCCGCGGCCGACACCCCGGCGGTGACCCCCACCGCGGCCGTCCGCGCCCGCTGGGTGGTGAAGACCGCGCGCAGCAACGAAGTCGTCGAGGGCAGGACGGCGGCACCCGCGACACCCAGCAGCGCGCGGGCCGCGATGAGCGTTTCGGCTGTCGGGGCGTAGGCGGCCACCAGCGAGCCCAGTGCGAAGGCGGCGACCCCGATCACCAGGACCCGTCGCCTGCCGAACCGGTCGCCGAGGTTGCCCATGGTCACCAGGAGCCCGCCCATGGCGAAGCCGTAGACGTCCGCGATCCACAGCAGTTCCTCGGCGGACGCGCCCAGCTGGGTGGTCAGCGCCGGTACCGCCAGGTGCAGCACGGTCATGTCGATCGCGACCATCAGCTGCGCCAGGCAGGACACCATGATCGTCGCGATGTCGCGGGCCTTGGCGCTCATGCCGCCACCGCCTCGGGCAGGCGGGGCCGGGCCCTCGGTTTCAAGGTGTCCCGGAGGTCGGCGCGCAGCAGGGTGAACGCCGACGTCAGTCCCGGCAGCCGGTGCAGCAGGTGGTCCGGACCGGCGACGAGGACCCGGCCGACGCCGAATTCGGCGAACCGGTGGACCAGCCCGGGCAGCCGGACCGCGTTGACGGTCGACTCCAGCAGGAGCGACGCCGCCCCGTCACCGGTCCGGATCGGCTCTCCGTCCTGATCGGACACGATCGGCAGAATCGGGTCGGCGAAACCGAACCCGCCGAAGACCTCTTCCGCCAGCCTGTCGCGCAGGCCGCCGAGCATCCGCGCGTGCGCCGCGGGCCGCATGGTCGTGAGCGCGTACCCGCCGGCCGCCCGCACCCGCCGGACGAATTCGTCCAGGTCGGATTCGTGCAGGGTCACCAGGTGGACCTCGTCGTCGAACCGGCCGGACAGCTCGTGGCCGATCCCGTCGAGGATCTCGCCGAGCGCCGGTTCCGGTGTCCGCACGATGAACTGGCTGACGAGATCCTGGTGCGCCGTCTCGAAATACGCGCGCTCCCGGCACGCGACCGCGTCGACGAGCCGGACGAGATCCGCCACGGGGAGAGCACCGGCGCGCACCACGGCGGCGCGTTCACCGAAGCTGGCGCCGCCGACCGCGATCGGTACCAGCCCGTGCTCCCGCTCCGCGCGTTCGGCGAGCGCCAGCGACGCGAGCACGAACGCGATCTGGGTGTGCTCGTTGTACTCCTCGCCCGTTCCGGCGAGCGGATCCAGCAGGGAACGCCCGAGCGCCTGCTCGGCCACCCCGAGCAGGCGCCGGGCCAGGGGATCGATGACGAGGAACCGGCCCAGTTCCGAAGCGCGGGCGGGGCCCATGCCAGGGAAGAGGACGGCATCCGTGAACTTGTCCACAGTGCACACCCAGTTTCGTGGTGGGGATCAGAGTTGTTCGGCCGCGGCGAACTGCTCCAGCCGCTTCCGGTCCGGCTTCCCGTTGCGGTTCAACGGGAACTGATCGGTGACGAGCACGCGGTTCGGCTGCTCCGCAGGGGGCAGTACACCGCAGATCCGGTCACGCCAGTAGCGCGAGTCCCGCCGCGCGTCGTCCTCGACGACGAACACCAGGCTCGACCCGCGACGCTGATCGGGCAGCGCGACGATCTTCGCCGAACAGCCGTCGGCGGCCAGCCGGTGCTCGATCACTTCGGGATGCAGGGTGTGCCCGTTGCGGTGCACCGCCCGTTTGCGCCCGACGACGAACAGGTTCCCGTCCGCGTCGAGCCTGCCGAGATCGCCGGTGGCGTACCAGCCGCGGTCGACAGGGAGCACCTGCCCGGTCGCGTCGAGGTAGCCCTCCATGAGATCCGGGTCGAGGACGAACAGTTCGCCGACCTCGCCGCGGGGCAGCGCGGTGCCGTCGTCGGCCCGTACCTGAAGCGTCAGCCCTTCGACGATCTGTCCGCAGCCGTGCGGGTTCCCGGTGTTGGCGAAGGCGACGTTGCCCATTTCGGTGCTGCCGTAGCTGTCGAGCAGCGGCATGCCGAACAGCTCTTCCGACTGGTCCACGACCCCGGGTTCGAGCGGGGCGGCGCCACTGCACAGCATGCGCACCCGGGAGAACTCCTCCTTGAGCGCGGGACGTTTCCCGATGATGTTGAACAAGCTGCGGTAAGTGGACGGCGTCGCGTCGACGACCGTCGCCCCGGCGCGTCCGGCCAGGCGCAGCGCGCGGTCGGGACGGCGGTAGGGCGCGATGACCAGCGAGCAGTCCCGCAGCCACGCGATCATCACCATGGAAAGGCCGTACTGGTGGTTGAACGGCAGCAGCGGCAGGAGGACGTCTTCGGCGACGTGGCCGACGAGATCTGCGTTGCGTTCCAGGTTCTTCAGGAAGCGCGCGCCGTTCTTCGCGACTCCCTTGGGGACACCGGTCGAGCCGGAGGACCACATCACGAGACTGTCGGGCAGCTTTTCCCAGACGTCGAACCGCAACTGGACGTCGGTCGGGGTCCGGTCGGCGGCGGCCACCATGATCTCGTAGGTGTAGGCCGCGGGCGCGTCCACCGGCATCGGCGCGTCGTCGTCGACGACGGCCAGCACGACACCGGAACCCGCGATCGTCTCGGCGGTCCGGTCGGCGTGTTCCATGTGGTCGACGAGCACCACCGACGCGCCGACGTGCATCAGCGCGACGAGGATCGTCAGATAGGCCAACGTGTTGTCGGCCTTGAGCAGGACACGGTCACCGGAGCCGACGCCGCGGTCCCGCAGCACTTCGGCGACGCGGAGGGCCTGCTGTTCGAAGGCCGCGCCGCCGGTGACCGCGTCGGGGGAATAGATCTTCGCGAACATGGGGAAGTCCTTTCCGCTGTCAATCCAGGCTCACCGGGGCGATCTCGTCGAACACGTCGCCGGGACCGGGGTTGTCCGGATGGGTGCCGCCGCCCAGGTGCTCGACGACGCCCCACACGGCGTTCAGCGCGGTGGTGACCGCGCTCTCGGAGAAACCGGCGATCCACGCGACGTCGTCGCCGGCGAGGAAGAAGCCGCGGTGGTGGTCGGCGGCGCCGCGCTGCATGAACTGGGTGAACAGCCGCCGCTGGTAGCGGTAGCTGCCGGGCAGGCAGGATTTGAAGGCGCCCTTGAAATGCGGCTGCGTCTCCCAGGTGATCGCGATCGGCGGGCCGATCATGTGCGAGCGGATGTCGACGCCCGGGTAGATCTTGGCCAGCGCGTCCAGCATCACGTCGAGCCGTTCGTCCGGGGTCAGCGAGGCGACCTTCAGCGAGTCGTCGTTCCACGTGTAGGAGAGCAGCATCGTGCCGGGTTCGTCGGGGCCGTTGTCGATCAGGTAGACCCCGCGCGGGATGCGGTCGGTGAGCGTCGTGCTCATCACGTCGCGCCCGGTCGCCGGGTCCTGGTCGAGCCAGAACGGCCGGTCGGTGATGACGAACAGCTTGGACGCGCCCATGTAGTGGGTGCGCTCCAGCGCGGTCCAGACCGGTTGCGGCAGCAGGGCGTCGTCGCTCTTCATCCCCGAGAGCAGGTTCCAGTTCTGCGCGGCGAAGATCGCCGCCGGGTAGGTGCGCACGTCACGGTTCGCGTCCTCGATGGTGAACCCGCGGCCGGTCCGGTCGATCCGCACGACCGCCGGGCGCGGCTCGTCGCCGTGCAGGCTCTTCAGCGAGGTGCCGGACGGCCAGTATTCGAGGTCGGCGGGCTCGTCCGCCCACAGGCCGAGCGGCAGCTGCTGGCAGCCGCCGATGATCCGGTGGTGCTCGTCGCTGGTGTCGGTGCAGATCACCCGCAGGATCTCGAGCGCGGAGTTGGGGAAGTCGGTGTCCCAGCCGCCGCAGCCGAAGCCGACCTGGCCGAAGATCTCGCGGTGCTCGAAGGAGGAGAACAGCGGGGACGAGGTCAGGAACCCGTAGAACGACACGTTGTCGAACTTGGTGACCAGGTGGTTCCACAGCGCTTTGATGGTCGAGATGTCGCGGCGCCGGATGGCGTCCTCCATCAGCGACATGTCGGCCTGCTCCTGCAGGGTCTTCGTCCAGGCGTCGTTGACCTCGCGGTACACCGGCGGCAGGTCGGCGGACGTGCGCGCCCAGTGGTTCTCGCCGTGCAGGTTGATCACCGTGCTCGGTGAGGCGGGGGAGAGCGGGTTGGGGAACGGCGTCGTCTCCAGCCCGACCTTGTCGATGTAGTGGAACAGCGCCCCGGCGGACGGCGGGAAGCGCATGGCGCCCATTTCGGCGACGGCGTCCGGGTAGCCGGGCAGGCTCACCGACCGCATCCGGCCGCCGAGCTGTTCGGCCTCGTAGATCACCGGTTTCAGGCCGAGCTTCATCAGCTCGTAGGCGGCCACCATCCCGGACAGGCCACCACCGATCACCGCGACCTCGGTGCCGTGCGCCTGGCGCGGCACCCGGCCGAGGCCGGCGGGATGGCGGATCCAGTCGTCGTAGGCGAACGGGAAATCGGGGCACAGCATGCTCGTCGGCGGCGCCGCCTCGGCCCGCTGGCGGGGCAGGACGCGTTCTTCGACGGGAGACATGGTCATCGGCGTTACCTCCGGCACTGGTTCTGGCGTCGCGCTGACGACCCGGGCCGGCACGGCGGACGCCGGCGTTCTCGTGCGGCTACGGGTCTCAACGCTGAAATCCGGTTCGCCGAAAGCCACGTTAACGATTCCGATCAAGGACGCTGGATACCTTTTCCACCGCTTGTCCACGACCCGGAAACCCGGCAGGGAGCGGGCGGTTACCCGGCGGTGGAACAGTTCCGTCCCGCCCGCGACGGCCGCTGTGGCTAGCTGGACCGCGACTTCCCTGTGCCAGGCGACCCGAGGTGGCGAGTGCGCGCATGACCGAGCTGGATTCCCTGCGACGGCTGGAAAACAGGCCGCGCCCCGAACGGCGCCGCACGCTGCTGGGCCTGGTGCGCCGGGCGACGTCGGCGGTGCTGGACGGCCCGCTCCCGCCCGGGCGTACCTTCGCCGACCTCGGGTTCGACTCCTTGCTGGCGGTGAAGCTGCACGCGAGGCTGAGCGACGAGACCGGGCTCGACCTGCCGGTGACCCTCGCCTACGACCATCCTGGACCGGAAGCGCTGGCGGACTTCCTCGACGAGTGCCTCTTCGGAGCCGAGGCCACTGACGTCGCGGAAGGCGGGGCGGCCTCCGGCGAACCGATCGTGATCGTCGGCATCGGCTGCCGCTTCCCCGGCGGCGCGGACTCGCCCGACGCCCTGTGGTCCCTCGTGGACGAGGGCAGGGACGTCGTCACGGAGTTCCCCCGCGATCGCGGCTGGGACGTCGACGGCCTGTACGACCCGCGGCCGGGGACACCGGGCCGGACCTACGTGCGGCACGGGGGATTCCTGCCCGGAGCGGCCGAATTCGACGCGGGATTCTTCGGTATCTCGCCGCGTGAGGCCCTGGCGATGGACCCGCAACAGCGCCTGGTCCTGGAGACGGCGTGGGAAGCACTGGAACGCGCCGGGATCGACGCCGGGACCCTGACCGGCAGCCGGACGGGGGTGTTCGTCGGCGCCGAGCCGCAGGAATACGGCACCCGCCTGGCCGACGCGCCAGAAGGTCTCGACGGGCTCCTGCTCACCGGCAGCGCGCCGAGCGTCGTCTCCGGCCGGATCGCGTACACCCTCGGCCTGCAGGGGCCCGCGCTGACCGTCGACACCGCCTGTTCCGGCTCGCTGGTCGCCCTCCATCTCGCGGTCCGCGCGCTGCGGAACGGGGAATGCGGTCTCGCGCTCGCCGGAGGGGTGGCGGTGCTCGGCACGCCCGGCCCGTTCGTGGCCTTCTCGCATCAGCGTGGCCTGGCGCCGGACGGGCGCTGCAAGCCGTTCTCCGCCGCGGCGGACGGCACCGCGTGGGCCGAAGGCGCGGGGATGTTCGTCCTGGAACGGCTTTCCGACGCCGAACGCAACGGCCATCCGGTGCTCGCGGTGATCCGCGGCAGCGCGGTCAACTCCGACGGCGCGTCGAACGGGCTCACCGCGCCGAACGGTCCCTCCCAGCAGCGGGTGATCCGCGCCGCGCTGGCCGACGCCGGGATCGGTGCGTCCACTGTGGACGCTGTCGAGGCGCACGGGACCGGGACCACGCTCGGCGATCCGATCGAGGCGCAGGCCCTGCTTTCGACCTACGGCCGCGACCGGGAAACGCCGCTGTGGCTGGGTTCGGTGAAGGCCAACATCGGGCACGCGCAGGCGGCCGCGGGGGCGGCCGGGGTGATCAAGATGATCATGGCGTTGCGGCACGACAGGCTGCCGCGCACCCTGCACGGCGACGATCCGACCTCGGCGGTCGACTGGTCCTCCGGCGCGGTTTCGTTGCTGGCCGAGCCGGTGGACTGGCCGCGCGGCGAGGAACCTCGCCGGGCCGCCGTCTCGTCGTTCGGCATCTCCGGCACCAACGCCCATCTGATCCTCGAAGAACCGGCGCCCGCCGCGCCGGAACAGCCCGCACCCTCGGTGTCTTCACCGGTCGCCGTCGCGTTCTCAGCCGCCGATCCGGAGGCGTTGCGTGCCCGCGCGGCCCAGCTCGCCACCGTCGAAGCGAACCCGGTGGACGTCGCCTTCTCGCTCGCCAAGACCCGCGCGACGCTGGCCGAACGCGCCTTCGTCCTGGCGCCGGACGCTGCCGGCCTGACGGACGCGTTGACCGCTTTCGATGACCGCGTCCTGCGGGGCGGCCCGCTCCAGGAGCCCGCCGAACTCGCGTACCTCTTCACCGGGCAGGGCGCCCAGCGGATCGCGATGGGCCGTGAGCTCTACGACGCTTACGACGTCTACGCCGAGGCTTTCGACGAGGTCTGCGCCCACGTGGACCTGCAACTCGACCCGCCGCTGCGGGAGGTGGTGTTCGGCGAGGCGGACCCGGCGCTGCTGGACAGCACCGACTACGCGCAGCCCGCGCTGTTCGCCGTCGAGGTCGCCCTGTTCCGGCTGCTGGAGTCCTGGGGCGTCGTCCCGGCGTACCTGTGCGGGCATTCGGTCGGGGAGTTCGCGGCCGCGCACGTCGCGGGCGTGCTGTCGCTGTCCGACGCCGCGATGCTGGTGGCCGCGCGCGGCAGGCTCATGCGCGAGCTGCCCGACGGCGGCGCGATGGTTTCCCTGCGCGCCAACGAAGAAACGGCCCGCGCGCTCCTGATCGGGCACGAACGTGAGGCGGGGATCGCCGCGGTCAACGGCGAGGAAGCCGTCGTGCTGTCCGGCGCGCGTGCCGCGCTGGAGGCGGCGATCGCCGGGTTCGACGGCAAGGTCAAATGGCTCAACGTCAGCCACGCCTTCCACTCGCCGCTGATGCGGGACATGCTCGACGAGTTCGCCGGGATCGCGCGGCTCGCCGACTACCGGCCCGCGAATCTGCCGATCGTCTCGACGGTCACCGGTGAGATCGGCGGGCACGACTCGGCCGACTACTGGATCCGGCACGTCGAGGCGACCGTCCGTTTCACCGACGCGCTGCGTGTCCTGAATGAGTCCGGCTGCGGAACCTACCTGGAACTCGGCCCGGACGGCGTCCTGTCGGCCCTGATCGACGACGGTGTCGCGCGCCCGCTGCTGCGCCGCGACCGGCCCGAGGTCCCCGAAATCCTGACCGCGCTGGGCACCGCCCACGTCCGCGGGGTGGACGTCGACTTCGCCGCGCTCGCCCCGGGTGGACGCCGGATCGACCTGCCGACGTATCCGTTCCAGCGGTCGCGATACTGGCTCACTCCCGGTCCCGGTGGGGACGCGCGCGGGCTCGGCCTGCGCCGCGCCGAACATCCGCTGCTCGGGGCGGTGGTCGCCGTTCCCGGCGGTGACACCGTGTTCACCGCCCGGCTCTCGGTGACCGACCAGCCGTGGCTGAGCGGTCACCGCGTCGGCGACGACATCCTGTTCCCCGGCACCGGTTTCCTCGAACTGGCCCTGCATGCGGGCGCCGAAACCGGCTGCGGCCGCGTCGAAGAACTGACCCTGGGCGCGCCGCTCGTGCTTGCGGCCCCGGTCGAGGTCCAGGTCGTGGTGGCCGCCGCGGACGACGACGGCCGCCGCGCGATCGCCGTCCATTCGCGACCGGAGCACGGCGAGGACTGGACAAGGCATGCGAACGGCGTCCTCGCCGCTGAGGTCGACGCCACCACCCGGGAGATCGCGTGGCCGCCGCCTGGGGAAAGTCAATCCCTGGAAGGCTTTTACGACGATCTGCCTGGTTTCGACTACGAAGGCGTGTTCCGCGGCCTGCGAGCGGTGTGGCTCGACGGAGACGACGTCCACGCCGAAGTCGAGCTCCCCGGTGACGAGGACGGCGGCTTCGGTATTCATCCGGCCCTGCTGGACGCCGGACTGCACGCGATGTTCCTGCGCGAGTCGGCGGAGACCGCCGGTGGACTGCCGTTCTCCTGGTCGGGAGTCCGGCTGACGGCGAGCGGTGCGACCGCGTTGCGGCTGCGGATCACCTTCCACGCGGAGGACACCGTTTCGCTGGTCGCCGTCGATCCGTCGGGCGCCGAGGTACTGAGCGTCGGCTCGCTGGTCGTCCGCCGCCCTGCCGCACGTGGACGAGAGCTTCCCACCGGACTGTTCACTGTGGACTGGACGCCGGTCGCGGCCGTGGAACCGGTGGCGTGCACGGCGTATCCGGAGGTCGTCCCCGGCAAACACGCCGTGCTGTCTGTGCTGCCCGAAGGCGACCCTGTCGACTCGGCGCACGACCTCGCTACCCGTGTACTGGAAGTACTCCAGGACTGGGTGACCGGCGAAGAGTCCACTTTGGTCGTCCATACGCGACACGCGGCTGGGCCGGACGCGACCGATCCGGCGGCCGCCTCGATCTGGGGCCTGGTGCGCAGCGCGCAAGCCGAGCACCAGGGCCGGTTCGTGCTCGTCGACGGCGAGGCCGAAGACGTGCCGATGGCCGTGGCGACCGGGGAACCGCAGGTCGCGGTGCGCGACGGTGTCCCGCTCGTCCCGCGGATCACCGAGGCGGGCGCGGGAGTCCTGTTGCCGCCCACCGGGCCATGGCGGCTCGACAAATCCGGCGAAGGCACGGTCGAAAACCTCGCCCTGGCACCGATCGACGAGCCGGACCTCGGACCGGACGACGTCCGCATCGCCGTCCGGGCGGCCGGCCTGAACTTCCGCGACGTGCTGAACGTCCTGGGCATGTACCCGGGCGAGGCCGGTCCGCTGGGCTGCGAGGTCGCCGGGACGGTGCTGGCCACCGGCGCCGCGGTGACCGATCTGGCGCCGGGTGACCGCGTGATGGGCATGGTGCACGGCGGGATCGGCCCGGTCGCCGTCGGCGAGCGCCCGTTCCTGACCCGGGTCCCGGACGCCTGGACCGACGAGCAGGCCGCGACCGTCCCGCTGGTCTTCCTGACCGCCTACTACGCGCTGGTCGACCTGGCCGGACTCGAAACGGGCGAGTCGATCCTGATCCATTCGGCCGCGGGCGGGGTCGGGATGGCCGCGACGCAGCTCGCGCGCCACCTGGGGGCGGAGGTGTTCGGCACCGCGAGCGAGGGCAAGCAGCACGTCCTGCGCGCGGCCGGGCTGCCCGGGGACCACATCGCGTCCTCGCGGACCCTCGACTTCGCCGAGGACTTCCGGATCGCGACCGGCGGACGCGGTGTCGACGTCGTGCTCAACTCCCTCGCGGGCGAGTTCGTCGACGCCTCCCTCGACGTGACCGCGTCCGGCGGCCGCTTCCTCGAAATGGGCAAGACCGACGTCCGCGCCCCCGAAAACGTCGCCTACCGGGCCTTCGACCTGATCGAAGCGGGCCAGGCGCGCACCGCCGAGATCTGGGCCGAGCTCATCGCCCTGTTCGACCAGGGCGCGCTCACCCCGCTGCCGGTGCGGACCTGGGACGTCCGGCACGCGCCGGACGCGTTCCGGTTCGTCAGCCAGGCCCGGCATATCGGCAAGGTCGCGCTGACGGTGCCGCGGGCGCTCGACCCGGAGCGGCCGGTGCTCGTCACCGGTGGCACCGGCGGACTCGGCGCGCTCGTCGCGAAGCATCTCGTGACCGCACACGGCGTTCGCAAGCTGCTGCTCACCAGCCGCCGTGGCCCGGACGCGCCGGGCGCGGGCGAACTCGCCGCCGAGCTCGCCGGGCTGGGCGCCGAAGTCCGGATCGAAGCTTGCGACGTCGCCGACCGGGACGCGCTCGCCGCGCTGCTGGACGGCGTCGAGCTGACCGGTGTCGTGCACACCGCGGGCGTCCTCGACGACGGCGTGCTGACCGGCCTGACCCCCGAAAGGCTCGCGAAAGTGCTGCGCCCCAAGGTGGACGCGGCCTGGCATCTGCACGAGCTGACCCTCGGCCACGACCTCGCGCTGTTCGCGCTCTACTCCTCGGTGTCCGGGATCGTCGGCTCCGCGGGCCAGGCGTCCTACGCGGCCGCGAACACGTTCTTGGACGCGCTGGCTGCCCGTCGTCGCGCGCACGGCCTGCCCGCCGTCTCGCTCGCGTGGGGGCTCTGGCGGGAGGGAATGGGCAGTGGACTGGCCGAGCATGACGTCGACCGCATGGCCCGCGAAGGGCTGCCGCCGTTGACCGCCGAGGCCGGGCTCACCCTGTTCGACGCCGCTCTCGACGGCGGGTTCACCGCCGTCCTGCCGATCGAAGTCGACAGGGCCGCGCTGCGCGCCCATGCCCGGACCACCGAAGTGGCGCCGGTCCTGCGCGGCCTCGCGAAGGTCGCGACCCGGCGCGCGGCAGGGCCCGTGACGACGGGCGGCGCCGGTCTCGCCGAGCGCCTCACGGCGCTGCCCGACGACGAACGCACGACCCTGCTGATCGATCTGGTGCGGCACAACGCCGCCGCCGTCCTCGGCCACGAGGCGGGCGGCATGATCGACCCGGCGCGCGCGTTCAAGGACCTCGGGTTCGACTCGCTGACGTCGGTCGAACTGCGCAACCGGGTCAACGGCGTCACCGGGCTGCGCCTGTCGGCCACCGCCGTGTTCGACCATCCGACCGTCGCCACGCTGGCCGCGCACCTGCTGACCGAACTGGCACCGCCGTCGCTCAGCGCGGCCGACGCGGTGCTCGCCGAACTCGACAAGCTCGAGGCGCGCCTGACCGGGGTCGACGACGACGGCCGCACGGCGGTCGCCGGGCGGTTGCGGGCCCTGCTCGACGGCCTCACCACGCCGGGGACCGACGTCGGTGGCCGGCTGGAGGACGCGACAGCGGACGAAGTCGTCGACTTCCTGGCCACCGAACTGGGGATTTCCTGATGGCGGACCAGAAAGCCGTCGCCAAGGTGCTGGCCGACATCGAGCGGCTGAGCGAACGACTGAGCGACCTGGATCCCGAAGACCGCAAGAAGGTCGCCAAGCCGCTGAAGAAGCTACTGCTGGCTTACGCGGCCGGCGACAAGGACGACGAGTTCGACGACCTGCTCTTCGACGCCGCGGTCGACAAGGTCTTCGACTTCCTCACCGACGAGATCTTCTGACCTGCGAGGGTGTGATGGCGGACCAAGAGAAGCTTCTCGACCTGCTGAAGCGTGTGACCGGTGACCTGCACCGGACGCGGGAACGGCTGCGTGACGCCGAGGACGGACGGCACGAGCCGGTCGCGATCGTCGGCATGGCCTGCCGGTTCCCCGGCGGGGCCGACACGCCCGCCGCGTTGTGGGACCTGGTCGAATCCGGCCGCGACGGGATCGGCGAGTTCCCGGCCGACCGCGGCTGGGACACCTCCGGCCTGTTCGACGACGACCCCGACCGGCGAGGCACCACCTACGTGCGCACCGGCGGTTTCCTGCCCGGCGCCGCCGGATTCGACGCCGAGTTCTTCGGGATCTCGCCGCGTGAGGCGCTGGCCATGGAACCGCAGCAGCGGCTGCTGCTGGAGGTCGGCTGGGAGGCCGTCGAACGCTCCGGTCTCGACCCGGCCGCGTTGCGCGGCAGCCCCACCGGGGTCTACGTCGGCGTTTCCGCGCAGGAATACGGGCCGCGCCTGCACAACCCGGGTGACGCGGTGGACGGCTATCTGCTCACCGGCACCACCTGCAGTGTCCACTCCGGACGGATCGCGTACCAGCTCGGCTTGGAGGGCCCGGCGGTCTCGATCGATACGGCGTGTTCGTCGTCCCTGGTCGCCGTGCACGCCGCGGTGCGCGGCCTGCGCGCGGGGGAGTGCACCCTGGCGCTGGCCGGCGGCGTCAACCTGATGGCGTCGCCGGGGATCTTTGTCGACTTCGCGCGCCAGCGTGGCCTGGCGCCGGACGGGCGCTGCAAGTCCTTCTCCGACGACGCCGACGGCACCGCTTGGGCCGAGGGCGTCGGGATGCTCGTCCTGGAGAAGCTGTCCGACGCCCAGCGCAACGGCCACCGGATCCTCGCCGTGGTGCGGGGTTCCGCGGTGAACTCCGACGGCGCGTCCAACGGTCTCACCGCGCCGAACGGTCCTTCGCAGCAGCGTGTGATCCGCGCCGCGCTCGCCGACGCGCGACTGTCCACTTCGGACATCGACGCCATCGAGGCGCACGGTACGGGAACCAGGTTGGGCGATCCGATCGAAGCCGAAGCGCTGATGGCCACCTACGGCCGTGATCGCGAGCACCCGCTGTTCCTCGGCTCGGTCAAGTCCAATTTCGGGCACGCGCAGGCCGCGGCGGGGGTCGCCGGGATCATCAAGATGGTCGAGGCGATGCGCCACGGCGTCCTGCCGCCCACCCTGAACGTCGGCACGCCCAGCCGCGAGGTCGATTGGTCTGCCGGACCGGTCTCTTTGCTGACCGAACGCACTCCGTGGCCCGACACCGGCCGCCCTCGCTCGGCGGCGGTCTCGTCGTTCGGGATCAGCGGGACCAACGCGCATGTCGTGCTGGAACAAGCCCCTCCGGCGGAGCCCGCCGCTGTCCGGGACGCGCCCGCCGTCGTGCCGCTGCTGCTGTCCGCGGCCACGGAACCCGCGCTGGCCGCTCAGGCGTCCCGGCTGCTGTCGGTCGCCGGAACCGTGGAGCCGATCGACGTCGCCCACACGCTGACCACCCGGGCGGCGCTGCCGTACCGGGCCGTTGTCACGGGTACGGACTGGGAAACCCTCTCGGCGGGTCTGTCCGACGTCGCCGTCACCCGGGTCACCGAGGGCGGGCTCGCGTACCTGTTCACCGGTCAGGGTTCGCAGCGGACCGGGATGGGAACCGAGCTGTACCAAGCGTTCCCGGTGTTCGCGGCGGCTTATGACGAGGTTTGCGCGTTGTTGCCGAAGTCCGGGGACTTGTCGCGGACGGAGTTCGCGCAGCCCGCGATCTTCGCTTTGCAAGTGGCGTTGTTCCGGTTGGTGGAGTCGTGGGGCGTGCGGCCCGATTACCTGGCGGGGCATTCGATCGGGGAGATCGCGGCGGCTCACGTGGCCGGGGTGTTCTCGTTGGAGGACGCCGCGAAGCTCGTCACGGCACGTGGCCGGTTGATGCAGGCGTTGCCCGAAGGCGGCGTGATGGTCGCCGTCCAGGCGTCCGAGGACGAGCTCGGGGAGTTGCCGGACGGTGTTTCGCTGGCCGCGGTGAACGGTCCGTCGTCGGTGGTGTTGTCGGGCGCCGAGGAACCGACACTCGCTTTCGCGGAACGGTTCAAGGACCGGAAGACCAAACGCCTCGACGTTTCGCACGCGTTCCATTCGGTGCTGATGGAGCCGATGCTGGACGAGTTCGCCGCGGTGGTGCGGGAACTGACGTTCTCGGAGCCGCGTATCGCGATGATGTCGCCCGTGACCGACCCGGCCTACTGGGTCGCCCATGTCCGCGAGACCGTGCGGTTCTCCGACGCGGTCGAGCGCTTGTCGGCCGCCGGGGTCACGAAGTTCTTCGAGCTCGGGCCGGATGCCGTGCTCAGCGCGCTGGTCGACGGCGGGATTCCCGCGTTGCGCCGTGGCCATGACGAACCGCGGCAGCTGGTCACCGCGCTCGGCGCGCTGCACGCGCGCGGTGTCGCCGTCGACTGGCCGGCCTACCTCGGCGGCAGCGGGCGATTCACCGAGCTGCCGACCTACGCCTTCCAGCACGAATACTTCTGGCTCGGCCAGGAAAGCGACGCCGACGTCACCGCCGCCGGGCTCGCCGCCGCCGACCATCCGCTGCTCGGCGCCGC
Source organism: Amycolatopsis speibonae (assembly GCF_042647925.1). Classification (NCBI taxonomy): domain Bacteria; kingdom Bacillati; phylum Actinomycetota; class Actinomycetes; order Pseudonocardiales; family Pseudonocardiaceae; genus Amycolatopsis; species Amycolatopsis speibonae. The sequence goes on along the minus strand of NZ_JBHRWK010000016.1, from coordinate 80,185 downwards.
GGTGTCCATCGCCGCCGACGACGGGGTCCTGCTCACCGGACGGCTTTCGCTTGACAGGCACCCCTGGCTGGCCGACCACGTCGTCGCGGGCCGGGTGCTCGTCCCCGGCACCGCGTTCGCCGAACTCGCCGTCCGCGCGGGCGACGAAGCCGGCTGCACGGGAGTCGAAGAGCTGATCCTGCGGGAACCGCTGGTCCTCGAACCCGGTACCGCGCCCGAAGTCCAGGTCGTCGCGGGCGCCGCCGACGACCACGGACGCCGACCGGTGTCGATCCATTCACGGCTGCCGGAGCGTCCGTGGATAACCCACGCCGCCGGCTTCCTCGGCAACCCGGCGGTGTCCACTATGGACCTGTCTTGGCCGCCGGAGAACGCTGAGGTCCTGGGCCTCGAAGACGCCTACGACCGGCTCACCGCCGCCGGTCTCGCCTACGGGCCGATGTTCCAGGGCCTGCGCAGGGTCTGGCGTCGCGACTCCGAGATCTTCGCCGAGGTCGTCCTGCCGGATCCCGGGCAGGCGGCCAAGTTCGGCCTGCACCCGGCCTTGCTGGACGCCGCGCTCCAGGCCACCGCCGTCCCCGGCGAAGCCCAGGGTTCGGTTCCCTTCGCCTGGCGTGACGTCGTTCTGCACGCACGGGGCGCGACCGAACTGCGCGTGCACGCCCGGCCGGGCGCCGACGGCTCGATCGCCTTCGACCTCGCCGACGGGACCGGTGCGCCGGTCGCCACGATCGGCGGGCTCAGCGTCCGCGCCGTCACGGCCACGACTTCGGCGCGAGACGGCCTCTATCGCGTCGAGGACGTTCCGCTCCCCGCCGGTTCGTCGGACACCAGGCCTGCCGCGGTCCTGGAAGGCGAATCGCTCGACGCCACCCTCGTCGCGCTGCAGGACTTCCTGGCCACGGACGAGGCCGACCCGCTGGTGGTGCTGACCAGACGCGAAGGCTCGGTCGAAGGTCTGGTCCGGGCCGCGCAGGCCGAGCATCCGGACCGGATCGTCCTCGTCCGGGGCGGCCACACCGACGTCGACGCCGCGCTCGCCACCGGCGAATCCGAGGTGCACGCTTTCGAGGGATCGCTGTTCGCGCCACGCCTGGCCAGGGCCGGAACCGGTGAGTCCACACTGGACACTTCCGGCACGGTCCTGATCACCGGCGGTACCGGCGGACTCGGCGCCCGTCTCGCGCGGCACTTGGTCGCCGAACACGGCGTCCGGCATCTGCTGCTGGCCAGCCGTCGCGGCGAGGCCGCTCCCGGCGCCAAGGAACTCGCCGAAGAACTCGGGGCCCGGGTCGAAGCCTGCGACGTCGCCGACCGCGACCAGATGCGGCAGCTTCTGAGCAGCGCCGAACCGCCGGTCACCGGCGTCGTCCACGCGGCGGGCGTCCTCGACGACGGTGTCGTCACGTCGCTCACGCCCGAGCGGCTCGACGGCGTCTTCCGGGCGAAGGCGACCGCCGCGCACGTGCTCGACGAACTCACCGGTGACCTCGACTTCTTCGTGCTGTTCTCCTCGATCGCCGGGGTGTTCGGCTCACCGGGGCAGGCGGCCTACTCGGCAGCCAACGCCGAGCTGGACGCCCTCGCGCGGCGGCGTCGCGCCGACGGGAAGCCCGCCCAGTCGCTGGCCTGGGGCTTGTGGCGGGACGGGATGGGCGCCGCGCTGAGCGACACCGACCGGGACCGGATCGGCAAGGACGGCTTCGGCGCTCTCGAACCGGAAGAAGGGCTGGCACTGTTCGACGCCGCCGTGGCCGAGGGCGGTGCCGTCCTCGTTCCGGTGCGGCTCGACCTCGCGGCCGTCCGGAACGCCGGGGTCCCGCCCCTCCTGCGCGGGCTGGTCCGCGTCCGGACCCGTCGCGAGGCCGTCCGCCGCACCGACACCGGCCTGGCGGGACGGCTCGCGGGGCTGTCCGAGGCCGACCGCGAAGCGCTGTTGATCGACCTGGTCCGGGCTCGCGTCGCGGCCGTCCTCGGCCGGGCGGGCGCGGAGACGGTGGAGCCGTCACGGCCGTTCACCGAACTGGGCTTCGACTCGCTGACGTCGGTCGAACTGCGCAACGAACTCACCGCCGAGACCGGTCTGCGGCTGCCCGCGACGCTCGTTTTCGACCATCCGAGCCCGGCGGCGGTGGCCGCCTTCCTCGGCACCGAACTGCTCGGCGCCCCGGAACCGGCCCGTCCGGTGGTGACCCGCCGCGGCGCCGCCGACGAGCCGATCGCGATCGTCGCGATGAGCTGCCGCTATCCCGGCGGTGTCCGGTCGCCGGAAGACCTGTGGGACCTCGTCGACGCGGGTACCGACGCGATCTCGCCGTTCCCCAGTGGCCGAGGCTGGGACCTCGACGGCATCTACGACCCCGAGCCCGGATTGCCCGGCAAGACCTACACCCGGCACGGCGGATTCCTGCACGACGCGGGCGAGTTCGACCCCGAGTTCTTCGGGATCTCGCCTCGTGAAGCGCTCGCGATGGACCCGCAGCAGCGGCTCCTGCTCGAAATCAGCTGGGAAGCCCTCGAACGTGCCCGGCTCGACCCGACGTCGCTGAAGGGCAGCGCCACCGGCGTGTTCGCCGGGATCATGTACTACGACTACGCCGCGAAACTGGCCAGCGTCCCCGACAGCGTCGCCGGGTTCCTGGGCACCGGCACCTCGGCCAGCGTGCTGTCCGGGCGGGTCGCGTACACGCTCGGACTGGAAGGCCCGGCGGTGTCGGTCGACACGGCGTGTTCGTCTTCGCTGGTCGCCCTGCACCTGGCCGCCCGGTCGCTGCGGGCGGGGGAGTGCGACATGGCGCTCGCCGGCGGGGTCACCGTGATGGCGACGCCCGAGACGTTCCTCGACTTCTCCCGCCAGCGCGGGCTTTCCCCGGACGGGCGCTGCAAGTCGTTCTCCGCCGACGCCGACGGCACCGGCTGGTCGGAAGGCGCCGGGGTGCTCGTGCTGGAACGGCTTTCGGACGCCCGGCGCAACGGGCATCCGGTGCTGGCCGTGGTCCGCGGCTCCGCGGTCAATCAGGACGGCGCGTCCAACGGTCTCACCGCGCCGAACGGCCCTTCGCAGCAACGGGTGATCCGCGCGGCGCTCGCCGACGCCGGTCTGTCCACTTCGGACATCGACGCGGTCGAGGCGCATGGCACGGGCACGAGACTGGGTGACCCGATCGAGGCGCAGGCGCTCATCGCGACCTATGGCGCCGAGCGGGACGAGCCGCTGTGGTTCGGCTCGGTCAAGTCGAACCTCGGGCACACACAGGCCGCGGCGGGGGTCGCCGGGATCATCAAGATGGTCGAGGCGATGCGGCGGGGCACGCTGCCCCGGACCCTGCACGCGGCGGAACCGTCGGCCGAGGTCGAATGGGACGCCGGCGCGATCGAACTGCTCACCGAGCCGCGCGAGTGGCCCGGTTCCGGCAGGCCGCGCCGCGCGGCGGTGTCATCGTTCGGGATCAGCGGGACCAACGCGCACGTCGTCCTGGAACAGGTCCCGGCCGAAGTGATCGCCGAGCCTGTCGCTCACGGCGTCGTGCCTTGGGTGCTGTCGGCGAAGACCGATCAGGCACTGGCCGACCGGGCCCGCGCCCTTCTGTCCCTTGTGGACGCTTCAGATGCGCGTGCGGTCGCGTACTCCTTGGCCACGACACGGACCGGGCACGAGCGCCGGGCCGCTGTCGTCGGCGCGGACGCGGACACTCTTCGGGCCGGACTCGAAGCCATCGCCGATGGTGGCGGGATCACCGGCAAGGCGCAACCGGGCAAGCTGGCCTTCTTGTTCACCGGTCAAGGTTCGCAGCGTCTGGGGATGGGCGCCGGACTGTACGAGGCGTTCCCGGTGTTCGCGGCGGCGTACGACGAGGTGTCCGCGCTGCTGCCGGAGATCGGGGATCTGTCGCGGACGGAGTTCGCGCAGCCCGCGATCTTCGCGTTGGAAGTGGCGTTGTTCCGGCTGGTGGAGTCTTGGGGTGTGAGGCCGGACTTCTTGGCCGGGCATTCGATCGGTGAGATCGCGGCCGCGCATGTCGCTGGTGTGCTGTCGCTGGAGGACGCCGCGAAGCTGGTGGTGGCGCGGGGCCGGTTGATGCAGGCGTTGCCCGAGGGCGGCGTCATGGTGGCTGTGCAGGCGTCCGAGGACGAACTCGGGGAGCTGCCGGACGGCGTTTCGCTGGCCGCGGTCAACGGGCCGACTTCGTTGGTGTTGTCCGGCGCCGAGGAGCCGACGCTCGCCGTCGTCGCGCGGTTCGGTGGTCGCAAGACCAAGCGCCTCGATGTGTCGCATGCGTTCCATTCGGTACTGATGGAGCCGATGTTGGACGATTTCGCCGCGGTGGTGCGGGAGCTGACCTTCTCGGAACCGCGCATCCCGATGGTTTCGGCCGTGACCGACCCGGCGTACTGGGTCGCGCACGTCCGGGAGACCGTCCGGTTCGCCGAGGCTGTCGAGACGCTTCGCGCCGACGGGGTCACGAAGTTCCTCGAACTCGGCCCCGACGCGGTGCTCTCGGCGCTCACCGACGGAATTCCCTTGCTGCGTAAGGGACACGACGAAGCCGTGACGGCGATGGCCGCGCTCGCCACCCTGCACGTCCAGGGTGTCCGCGTCGGCTGGGACGCCGTCCTGCCCGGCGCACGCGCCCTCGATCTGCCGACCTATCCGTTCCAGTACAAGCACTTCTGGCTGGACCCGGCTCCGGTCGCGGATCTCTCATCGGCCGGGTTGGACTCGCCGGGGCATCCGCTGCTCGCCGCAGGGCTCTCGCTCGCGGAGAGCGACGGCACTGTCCTCACCGGACGGCTTTCGCTCGCGACCCACCCTTGGCTCGCCGGGCACACCGTGCACGACACCGTCCTGCTGCCGGGCGCGGCGCTCGCCGAACTCGCCGTCCGCGCCGGCGACGAGGCCGGGCGGCCGAGGCTGGTCGAACTGACCCTGCACGCGCCCGTGGTGATCCCCGAGAGCGGGCCGATCGAAATCCAGGTCGCGGTCAGCGGGGCGGCGGCGGTGACCATCCACTCGCGGATCCCCGGCGAGGACTGGGAACTCAACGCGCTCGGCCTGCTGGCCGAGGCGAACCCGCCCGTCCAGGGTTTCGCGTGGCCGGACGGCCTCGAGCCGATCGACCTCGGCTCGTTCTACGACGACCTCGCCGACCGCGGGTTCGCCTACGGCCCGCTGTTCCAGGGCCTCCGGGCGGCCTGGCGGCACGGCGAGGACCGCTATGCCGAGATCTCGTTGCCGGAGGAAGCACGAGACGAGGCGGCCCGCTTCGGGATCCACCCCGCGCTGTTCGACGCCGCCCTGCACGGCATGTTCCTCGGCGAGGGTGAGGAATCCGGGGCGCTGCCGTTCAGCTGGAGCGACGTCAGCCTGCACGCGACCGGCGCCACGACGGTCCGCGCGCGGCTGCGGTTCATCGGGCCCGGCGAGGTCGCCGTCGACCTGACCGATCTCGCCGGGGCACCGGTGCTTTCGGTCGGCTCGCTGGTCGTCCGCGCGGTCACCGGCGAGCAGTTGCGGGCAGGGGAAGACCGGTCGCTGTTCCGCGTCGAGCACATCGCGGCCGAGCCGGTGACCGCCACGCCGACCTCGTGGGCGCGGTGGGACGAGGTGACCGAGCCGGTGCCGCCGGTGGTCGTCCTGCCTGTTCCCCCCGAGGGGATCCACGCGGTCCTCAGTGCCCTGCAACATTTCCTGACCGAATCGCGGTTCTCCGGCTCACGGCTGGTCGTGGTCACCGGAGGCGGTCTCGACGACGCGGGCGCCGCCGGGCTGGTGCGGTCCGCGCAGGCGGAGAACCCCGGCCGGTTCGTCATCCTCGACGGCGAGGTGTCCGATGTGGACATCGCGCTGGCCACCGGGGAACCCCGCGTCCGGGTCCGGGACGGCCGGGCCGAAGTGCCGCGGCTGGTCCGGGCCGAACCGGGCCCGAAGCCGGACTGGGAGTCGGCGGGCACGGTGCTGATCACCGGCGGGACCGGTGGCGTGGGGGCTCGACTGGCCGAACGGCTCGTCACCGAACACGGTGTCGAACGCCTGGTCCTCACCAGCCGTCGCGGCCTCGCCGCCCCCGGCGCGGAAGAACTGGTCGCTCGCCTGGGCGACCTGGGCGCCGAAGTGCGCGTCGAAGCGTGCGACATCGCCGACCGCGACGCCGTCGCCACCCTGCTCGACGGGATCCCCGGTCTGTCGGGCGTCGTGCACGCGGCCGGCGTCCTCGACGACGGTGTCGTCACCGCGCTGACGCCGGAACGCCTGGACCGGGTCCTCGGTCCGAAGGCCGACGGAGCCCGCCACCTGCACGAGCTGACCCTCGACCGGCCGCTGACGGAATTCGTGCTGGTCTCGTCGGTGTCCGGCGTGCTCGGCGGGCCGGGACAGGGCAACTACGCCGCGGCCAACGCCTACCTCGACGCGCTGGCCGAGCGACGGCACGCCGACGGCCTGCCCGCGCGATCGCTCGCCTATGGGATGTGGGACGCCGAGGGGATGGGCGGCGTGCTCGACCAGGCGCTGATCGACAGGATGCGTCGGGACGGCTTCGGTGCCTTGAGCCCGGAGGAGGGGGCGGTGCTGTTCGACCTCGCGCCCGGTCCGGTGGCGGTGCCCGTCAAACTCGACCTGGCCGGGCTGCGGGACCAGGCCCGGGCGGGCGTGCTGCCCGCGCTGCTCACCGGGCTCGTCCGGCTGCCGGTGCGCCGGACGGCTGCTCCGGTCGCTTCCGCCTCACTGACACCGGACGCGCTGGAAGACCTGGTCCTGACCCACACCGCGCAGGTGCTCGGGTTCGCCACGGCGAGCGAGGTCGACCCGGAGCACGCTTTTACCGACCTCGGATTCGACTCCCTGACCTCGGTCGACCTGCGCAACCGGCTCGCGGCGGCGGCGGGGCGGCAGCTGGGGGCGACGGTGGTGTTCGACCACCCGACCCCGTCGGCGCTCGCGGCGCACCTCGGGACCCTGCTGTTCCCCGAAGTGGTGGTGCCGGACGAGGCGCGGCTGCGGCGGGCTTTGGCCGGCGCTTCGCTCGACCGGTTCCGGGAATTGGGGGTACTGGAGGCCCTGGTGAAGCTGGCGGAGGAGGAGCCTTCTTCGGTGCCTGCGGTGTCCGTCGAGGCTATCGACGATCTGGACGTCGGGGATCTGATCAGCCGGGCGATGTCGAGTTCGGACCAGGGCTGAAGGGGACTTTCCCCGCATGGGATGCGGGGAAAGCGCCCTTCGGCCTTTCTGGACTGGTGCAGAACGAGGGCTGCTTCGGGTTGGGTCTCGTGAGTGGTGAGGTAAAGGTGTCGTGCCGTTGAGGCGTGCGCCGAATGTGGCATTGGGGGTGACGCGGAGGGAGCCTTCCTTGCGTGGGGATGCGGTGAAAGTTCCCTTCATCCAGCCTGACACGCCACCACGCCTTACCCTTCAAGAATCACACTCATTGAATGTGAAATACCTTTCGAGAAATTGCTTCACATTCGCACACTTGTTCGATTATTGGTATTCTTGCGGGGTGTCCAGTCAACGGATCCTCGAGCCGCCGCAGGAGTTGTGGCGTGCCGGTGCGCGGGAGCTCGCGCATGGTGTGGTCGAGCGTATGTCGTTGGCGCAGCAGGCGTTGGCGGAGGTGGGGCAGTTCCTGGTGGAGATCGAGGCCCGGGGTCCGATGGAGCTGTTCGGGCACGGCTCGACAGCGGGCTGGTTCGCCGAGACCGCCCGCATCACGCCCAAGGAAGCACGCGACACCGTGGCGCGGGCCGTGGAGTTGAATGAGGGCAGGAATCTGGATGGCACCCCTGCCCCCGCGAAGGCGCCGATCGCCGGTGCCGCCGCGGCTGAGGGTGAACTCGGTTATCAGCAGCTGGATCCGATCCTGGCGGTGCTGAAGAAGATCCCCGGCGGGGCCACTGAGGAGGACCGGTCAGGTGCGGAACAGATCCTGGTGGACCTGGCCCGCCACGCCGGCCCTCAGGAGATCGCCAACGCCGGAGCGGATCTGCTGGCCCATCTCGATCCCGACGGGAACGAGCCGAAGGACGAGGACCTGTCACCGCCGTCACGTGAAGTACACCTGCGGAAACGTGATGACGGGTGGTGGCGGTTGACCGGGCTGCTGGATCCGGAGTTCGGGGCTCGCGCGAATGCTTTGTTCGAGACGTGGGGGCAGCGAAGACCCGTCGACGAGGACGGCAACCGAGACCCCCGCACTCCTGGTGAGCGCAACGGAGACGCGTTGTTCGACGCGATCCACTATGCGATGACCAACGACAAGGCCCCGACCCTGTCGGGGGACCGGACCACCGTGGTGGTCACCATCCCCCTCGACACGCTGACTTCAGGACTGGGGATGGCGTGTGTGGACGGGGTCTCCCGGATCACCGCACGCCACGTCCGGATGCTGGCCTGTGACGCCAAGATCATCCCTGCGGTGCTCGGGTCGGAGAGCGAACCCCTCGACATCGGCCGCGCCGCCCGCACCGTCACCCCCGCACAACGACGCGCCCTCAACCTCCGAGACCACGGCTGCGCTTTCCCTGGATGCCATCGCAAGCCCAAGCACTGCGAGGCTCACCATATTCTTCCGTGGGGCCATCTCGGCGACACGGACCTGAACAACCTCTGCCTGCTGTGTCGCTACCACCACCTGGTCATCCACGGACAATCCGGCTGGCAAGTCCACATGGCCGCCGACGGCAGACCGGAGTTCATTCCCCCGCAATACCTCGATCCACTACAAACACCTCGCCGCAACCATCGCTGAACCCCGAGGGAGCCCGCCACCGCCACCGGCGACGGGCCCCTCGGCATGCCCGCACTCGGGTGAACCTTCAGCCACTTCCTGAGATCGACGGCCCGAGCACGTCAGGCCTCGTTGTCTTCTCGAAGGCCCCTGGCCGCATCGTCATCTCACGCTGTTCGGCGAAGAGCCAGGATATCGAGGGGTAAGCCAAATGCGGCGGGTCAGTGGCTCTGTGCAATGCCGGACTTGTGGCGCCGACTGTGTGGATTTTGGTGCGTTGGACGCGCAGAAATCCACACAGTTCCGCATGACAGGTCCTATCGCGACGGGGTGTGTGGAAACAGGGACGATCAGCGTCCCCATTTCCACACACCCCTCACCCTCGGCGACACCCCTCACCCCGCCCGGACTCGCCATCCGACACGACACCCTGCACCGAACGCCGTCGCGACCACGGGTGGGCCCCCGGTTACCGGGGAATGGGGCTGCCGTGGCGAACAGCGCCCGGGGCGAGCGGCGCCCGCGCACAGGATGAGGCCATGTCCGAGCTGCGTCCGTCTCGTCCGGTCCGGAGAATCTGATGGCGACACCCGAAGAGCTGGTGACCGCGCTGCGGGAGTCGGTCAAGGAGAACAGCAGGCTGGCCGCGCGCAACCGCGAGCTCGCCGAAGCGGCGAAAGAGCCGGTCGCGATCATCGGCATGGGATGCCGCTACCCGGGCGGGGTCGACTCGCCCGAGGCGTTGTGGGATCTGGTGGCCGCCGGCCGCGACGCGGTTTCGGGGTTCCCCGAAGACCGCGGCTGGAACCTCGCCGAGCTGTTCCATCCCGACCCCGGCCATCCCGGCACGTCGTACGCGCGTGAGGGGGGATTCCTCCACGAGGCCGCCGAGTTCGACCCCGAGTTCTTCGGCATTTCCCCGCGCGAGGCGCTCGCGATGGACCCGCAGCAGCGGCTCCTCCTGCAGATCAGCTGGGAAGCGATCGAGCGCGCGGGACTCGACGCCTCGGCGTTGAAGGGCAGCGCGACCGGCGTGTTCGCCGGGATCATGTACCACGACTACGGATCCGGCGTCACCGAACTGCCCGAGGGCGTCGAGGGCTTCCTCGGCACCGGAACGGCGGGCAGTGTCCTTTCCGGCCGTGTCGCCTACACCTTCGGCTTCGAGGGCCCGGCCGTGTCGGTCGACACCGCTTGCTCGTCGTCGCTGGTGGCCGTGCACCTCGCCGCGCAGGCGTTGCGGGCGGGGGAGTGCTCGCTCGCGCTGGCCGGCGGCGCGACCGTGATGGCCGTCCCGGACACCTTCGTCGAGTTCTCCCGTCAGCGCGGGCTCGCCCCGGACGGGCGCTGCAAGTCGTTCGGCGCGGGCGCCGACGGCACCGGCTGGGGTGAGGGCGCCGGCGTTCTGGTGCTGGAGAAGCTGTCCGACGCCGTCCGCAACGGCCACCGGGTGCTCGCCGTCGTCCAGGGTTCCGCGGTCAACTCCGACGGCGCGTCGAACGGCCTCACCGCGCCGAACGGGCCGTCGCAGCAACGCGTGATCCGCGCCGCGCTGACCAGTGCCGGACTGTCCACTTCGGACGTTGACGTCGTCGAAGCGCACGGCACGGGCACGAAACTCGGTGACCCGATCGAGGCCGACACCCTGCTGGCCACGTATGGCCGCGAGCGGGAGAACCCGTTGTGGCTCGGTTCGGTCAAGTCCAACATCGGGCACACGCAGGCCGCGGCCGGGGTCGCCGGGATCATCAAGATGGTCGAGGCGCTGCGCCGCGGCGAACTGCCGCGCACGCTGCACGCCGAAGAACCGTCCCCGCACGTCGCCTGGGAGTCCGGCGCGGTCGAACTCCTCACCGAGCATCGGCCCTGGCCCGAGACCGGCCGCCCGCGTGCGGCCGCGGTGTCGTCGTTCGGGATCAGCGGCACCAACTCGCACGTCATCCTCCGCCAAGCCCCGGAAGCGGTCCCCGCCGAGCACCACACCCGAGCCCGAGTCCCGTGGGTGCTCTCGGCCCGCAGTGAAATCGCGTTGCCCGAACTCGCGGACCGGCTCCTTCAGACCAAGGGAAACCCGGCCGACATCGCCTGGTCGCTGGCGACCGGACGGGCGCCGCTGCCGTACCGCGCGGTCGTCACCGGCGCAGACGAAGAAGAACTCCTCGCCGGACTCGGCGCACTGGCCCGCGGCGAGGCCGCGCCCGGCGTCGTCACCGGCCGTGCGGGCAGCGGCAAAATCGCCTTCCTCTGCACGGGGCAAGGGGCGCAACGGCTCGCGATGGGCACCACGCTTTCCTCGGCGTTCCCCGTTTTCGGCGAGACCTTCGCCCAAGTCGCGGAACGGCTCGACGCGCACACCGGCTTCAAACTCGCCGAAGTCCTTTCCTGCGAAGACCAGACCAGGATCGACCGGACCGACGTGGCCCAGCCCGCGCTGTTCGCGTTCGAGGTCGCGATGGCCGAGCTGGTGCGGTCCTGGGGTGTCGAGCCGGACTTCCTGCTCGGGCACTCGATCGGTGAGCTCGCCGCGGCGTACGTGGCCCGCGTGTGGTCGCTCGACGACGCCGCCCGCCTGGTCGCCGCCCGCGGCCGGTTGATGCAGGCGCAGCCCTCGGGCGGCGTGATGGTCGCGTTGCAGGCCACCGAAGCGGAACTGGACCTGCCCGACGGCGTGAGCATCGCCGCGATCAACGGGCCCTCGTCCGTCGTGCTCTCCGGGGAGGAAGCCGCCGTCACAGCGATGATCGACACCTTCCCCGGCCGCCGCACCAAACGACTTTCGGTCAGCCACGCCTTCCATTCCGCGATGATGGACGGGATGCTCGACGACTTCCGTGAGGTCGCCGCGAGTGTCCGTTACGCCGAACCCCGGATCCCGATCATCGCCGGTGACGACGGTGATGTCAGCGACCCGGAGTACTGGGTGCGGCAGGTGCGCGAGCCGGTCCGGTTCGCCGAGGGTGTCGCGGCCCTGCACTCGCGCGGTGTCCGGCGCTTCGTCGAGATCGGGCCGGACGCCTCCCTGACCGCGCTCGGCGCGGACTGCGTCGCCGACGGGACTTTCATCGCCACGCAACGGAAAGACCGCGACGAGGCGGCCGCCGCCGACCTGGCCCGGGCGAGGCTCTTCACCGCCGGGGTCCGGCTCGACTGGGCCGGGATGCTCGCCGGGGGCGCCCATGTCGACTTGCCGACGTATCCCTTCCGGCGCGACCGCTTCTGGCTCGCCGCCGCGGACCGGAGCGCGCCCCCGGCCCGGCGTTACGAAATCGTCTGGCGTCCGATCGAGCCCGCACGGACATCGGAGGGGTGGACCGTCTACGCCCCGGAAACCAACGCCTGGGCCGAAGCCGCTGCTAAGGCACTCGGCGCGCCCCTGGTGACGGAACTCCCGGAAACCGGGCCGGTCTTGGCCTTCCCTGCGGACGGCGCCGCGCTCGCCGCCCTCCTGCGGGACACTCCGGCGAAGATCTGGTGCGCCACCGGCGATCCCGGCGTCGCCGCGGTCGCGCGGGTCGCGGCGATCGAGCAGCCCCGCCGATGGGGCGGCTGCGTGCTCCTGACCGAAGAGACGGACGCCGCCCGCCTCAAAGACGTGCTCGGCGGTCCGGAGGACGAGGTCACGATCCGCGAGGACGGGATCTTCGCCCGCCGGTTCGTGCCTGCCGCCCCCGCGCCCACCACGGCGTGGACCACCTCCGGCACCGCGTTGATCACCGGCGGCACCGGCGCGTTGGGCGCACTCGTGGCCGAACGGCTGATCCGGGCCGGAACGGAACACCTGGTGCTCCTTTCCCGGCGCGGCGAGGACGCACCGGGTGCGGCGGAGCTCCGCCAGAAGCTGGAAGACCTCGGTGCCCGCGTCAGCATCCACGCCTGCGACGCCGCGGACCGTGACGCACTGTCCACAGTGGTCACCGGCCTCGACGACCTGCGAGTGGTCGTGCACACCGCCGGTGTCCTCGATGACGCGCTGCTCGACGACGCCACCCCGGAGCGCTTCGAAGCCGTCGCCCGGCCGAAGGTGACCGCCGCGCGGCATCTGCGGGAGCTCACGAAAGACCTGGATGCGCTGGTGCTGTTCTCCTCCATCGCCGGGGTGCTCGGCAACGGCGGTCAGGCCGCCTACGCCGCCGCGAACGCGGAGCTCGACGCGCTCGCGACCCAGTGGCGGTCGGAAGGGGTCAAGGCGGTCTCGATCGCTTGGGGCCCGTGGGCCGAGGGCGGAATGGCCGAGGCCGTCGACGACGCCGTCCGCCGCAAGGGTTTGCGCCCGATGACCCCGGAAGCCGCGGTGGAGGAGTTCGTCCGGGCGATCGCCGCGGACGACACGTGCGTCACCGTCGCCGACTTCGACTGGCCGTCGTTCTTCGAGGACTTCCGCACCGCGCCGATGCTCGCCGAGCTGCCCCGGCCGGAAGCCGCGGCCGCCGAAGCGCCGGTGGTGGATCTGCGGTCGCGGTTGACCGGGCTGATCGAGCCCGAACAGCGACGGCTGCTGCTGAAGGTCGCCCGCGAGACCGTGGCGCGTGTGCTCGGCCATCCGGACACGTCGGCCATCGGGCCGGACCGCGCGTTCACCGAACTCGGCTTCGACTCGCTCACCGCGGTCGAACTGCGCAACCGCCTCGACGCCGCGACCGGCCTCGCCGTGCCCGCGACGCTCGTCTTCGACCATCCGACCCCGCAGGCCCTCGCCGCCTACCTCTGGCAGGAGCTGGCCGGGACGGAAGACGACGTGGAAGGCCTGCTCGACGGCCTGGAAGCGGCCCTGAGCCGTCTCGACCCGGGCACCGAAGACCACGTCAAAGCGGGCGGCCGCCTGCGAAAACTCGCCGAGCGCCTCGACGGGCCCGGCTTCGCGCCGTCTTCGGACGACGAACTCTTCGCCTTCATTGACCAGCAACTCGGCGCTTGAGCCGGGTGCACGCGACCTCGACCGATGAGTGGGGACACCGTGGGTGAGAACGACAAGCTTCGCGACTACCTGACGCGAGTCACCGGCGAACTGCAGCGCACGCGCGGCAGGCTCGCCGCGCTGGAGGACCGCGCCGCCGAACCGATCGCGATCGTCGGTATGGGCTGCCGGTTCCCCGGCGGCGTCCGCACGCCGGAGCGGTTCTGGGAACTGCTGACCGCCGGGGACCACGGGATCACCGGGTTCCCTGAGGACCGCGGCTGGGACGTCGGTGCGCTCGTCGACCCGGATCCGGATCATCTGGGCACCAGCTACGTCGACCGAGGTGGTTTCGTCGACGGCGCCGGGGAATTCGATCCCGAGTTCTTCGGCATCTCGCCGCGCGAGGCCGTCTCGATGGACCCGCAGCAGCGGCTGCTGCTGGAGACGTCGTGGGAGGCGCTGGAACGCGGTGGCATCGACCCCGCGTCGCTGTCCGGCAGCCGTGCGGGAGTCTTCGTCGGCACCAACGGCCAGGACTACGGCCGCGACCTGCCCAAGGGCGTCGAAGGCGTCGAGGGTTACCTCGGCACCGGCATCTCCGGCAGTGTCCTTTCCGGACGGATCTCCTACGTCCTCGGGCTGGAAGGCCCGTCGGTCACCGTCGACACGGCGTGCTCGGCGTCGCTGGTCACGCTGCACCTCGCCCTCCGCGCCCTGCGTGCGGGGGAGTGCGACCTCGCGCTTTCCGGCGGTGCCACCGTGATGGCGAGCCCGGACGCGTTCATCGAGTTCTCCCGCCAGCGTGGTCTCGCCCGCGACGGCCTGGTCAAGGCGTTCGCCGCCGGGGCCGACGGCACCGCGTGGGGCGAGGGCGCCGGCATGATCGTGCTGGAGCGTCTTTCCGACGCCCAGCGCAACGGACACCCGGTCCTGGCCGTCGTCCGCGGTTCCGCGGTCAACCAGGACGGCGCGTCCAACGGCCTCACCGCGCCCAACGGTCCCTCGCAGCAGCGCGTCATCCGCCAGGCGCTGGCCGACGCGCGACTGTCCACAAAGGATGTCGATGTCGTCGAGGCGCACGGCACCGGCACGACCCTGGGTGACCCGATCGAGGTCCAGGCCTTGCAGGCCACCTATGGCCGTGACCGTGGTGAGCGTGGGCCGCTGCTGCTCGGCTCGGTGAAGACCAACATCGGCCACACGCAGGCCGCCGCCGGTGTCGCCGGGATCATCAAGATGGTCCTGGCCCTGCGCAACGGGATCCTGCCCGCGAGCCTGCACATCGACGCGCCGAGCCCGCAGGTCGACTGGTCGCCGGGAACGGTCGAACTGCTGGCGTCCGCGCGCCCCTGGCCGGAAGGGGAGACGCGCCGGGCGGGTGTCTCGTCGTTCGGCATCAGCGGGACCAACTCCCATGTCCTGCTGGAGCAGGCGCCCGCGATCGAAGCGTCCACAGTGGACGCGGTCGTCCCGCCGGTGATCCCGTGGGTGCTGTCCGGCCGCACTCCGGCGGCGTTGCGTGCTCAGGCTCAAGCGCTGCTGGACGTCGAGGGCGACCCGGCCGACATCGGCTGGTCGCTGGCCGCGACCCGGTCCACCTTCGAGCACCGCGCGGTCGTCACCGGCCGCGACGAGGCCACGCTGCGTGCCGGTCTGACGGCGGTCGCCGAAGGAAATCACGACGCCGGCGAGGCGACCGACGGCGGCCTCGCGATCTGCTTCACCGGACAGGGTTCGCAGCGCCTCGGCATGGGCCGCGAGCTGTATGAGGCGTACCCGGCGTTCGCCGCCGCGTTCGACCAGGTCTGCGAGCTGCTGCCCGGCGTGCGCGAGATCGTCTTCGGTGACGACGCCGATGCCTTGAACGACACCGCGAACGCCCAGCCCGCGCTGTTCGCGCTGGAGGTTTCCCTTTACCGACTGGTCGAATCCTGGGGCGTGCTCCCGGACTTCCTGATCGGGCATTCCGTCGGCGACTTCGCCGCGGCGCACGTCGCCGGCGTCTTGTCGCTGGAAGACGCGGCCGAGCTGATCGCCGCGCGTGGACGTCTGATGGGGGCGTTGCCGCGCGGTGGCGCGATGTGCGCCATCGAGGCGACCGAGGACGAGGTTCGCGCCGCGCTGGTCGCGGGGGCGGATGTCGCCGCTGTCAACGGACCGCGCGCGCTCGTCGTCTCCGGCACCGAGGACGCCGTGCGGACCGTCGCGGCGGTGTTCATCGAGCAGGGCCGCCGGACCAAGAACCTCGCCGTGTCCCACGCGTTCCACTCGGCGCTGATGGACGGCATGCTCGACGACTTCGCCGCCGTCGCCCGCCGCGTCACCTACAAGACACCGAAGATCGCGCTGATCGCGGGCGTCACCGGCCGCATCGCCGAGACCGCGGAGATCCTCGACCCGGCCTACTGGGTCCGGCACGTGCGTGAAGCCGTGCGGTACGCGGACGGCGTCAGCGCGCTGGCCGAGGCGGGCGTGACCCGCTTCCTCGAACTGGGCCCGGACGGCATCCTCTCCGCCGCCGGTCAGGACAGCGCGGACGGCCTGTTCGTCCCCGCGCTGCGCCGCGACCGGCCCGAACCCGAGACCTTCGTCGCCGCGCTGGCCGCCGTGCACGTCCACGGCGGGAAGGTCGGCTGGGCCGCCGCGTTCGACGGCGCGCGTCCGGTCGAGTTGCCCACGTACCCGTTCCAGCGCGAGTTCTACTGGCTTCCCGCGACCCACACCGCCGGTGACGCGGCCGGGCTCGGCCTCGGCTCGCTCGACCACCCGCTGCTCGGCGCCGCCGTCTCGGTCGCCGACGCGGGCGGATTCCTGTTCACCGGAAGCCTTTCGCTGCGGACGCATCCGTGGCTGGCCGACCACGTCGTGCACGGCCAGGTCGTCGTGCCCGGCACCGCGCTGGTCGAGCTCGCCGTCCGGGCGGCCGACGAAACCGGCCTGTCGGCACTGGAAGAGCTGACGTTGCAGACGCCGCTGGTGCTTCCGGAGAGCGGCGCGGTCCAGGTCCAGCTGTGGGCCGGGACGCCGGAGGCCTCCGGTCACCGTCCGCTCACCGTGCACTCGCGTCCGCACGGCGCGGGGGAGTGGACGTTGCACGCCACCGGCGCGCTCGCCCCGGCCACCGTCACGCCGGACTGGGAGCTGGCCGACTGGCCGCCGCCCGGCGCCGAAGCCGTGTCCCTGGAAGGCCGCTACCCCGAGCTGGCCTCGGCCGGGCTGGAGTACGGCGAGATCTTCCAGGGCCTGCGGGCTCTGTGGCGCGACGGCGAGCACACCTACGCCGAGGTCTCGCTGCCCGAGGCCGTCCGCGACCAGGCCGGTCGCTTCGGCCTGCACCCCGCGCTCCTCGACTCGGCGCTGCACGCGCTCGCGGAGGGCGACGGTCCCGCGCGTCTGCCGTTCGCGTGGAGCGACGTCGTCCTGCACGCCTCCGGCGCGGCCGAACTCCGTGTCCGGCTGACCCCCACCGGCACCGACGCGGTCACCCTGCGCGTGGCCGACGGGACCGGCGCGCCGGTCGCCACCGTCGGCTCCCTGGTCGTCCGCCCGGTTTCGGCCGGACAGCTGCGTCCCGCCGCCACTCGCGAGGGTCTGTACGAACTGGCTTGGAACCCGATCGCCACACCCGAAGCCGAAGCCCCGAGCTGGGCGCACTTCGCGGACATCGCCGGCGAGGCTCCCGAGGTCGTCGTCTACCGCGCGGAAGGTGACGACGTCCACGCCGTCACCGGTGCCACGCTCGATGTGCTTCGGACTTTCCTTGCCGAAGACCGCTTCGCCGCGTCGAAACTGCTTGTCCACACTGGACAGTCCGATGTGGACCCGGTCGCGGCCGCGGTGTGGGGGCTCGTGCGCAGCGCGCAGTCCGAGCATCCGGACCGGTTCCTGCTCGCCGACGAACTCACCGGAGCGGTGCTGGCCGCGGGTGAGCCGCAGATCGCCGTCCGCGACGGTGAACTTCGGGTGCCGCGCCTGGTCACGCCCGAATCCACCGGCAGGCTGCTGCCGCCGTCCGGCAACTGGCGGCTTGGGTTGTCCGGCAAGGGAACCTTCGACCATCTGACCCTGGAGCCGCTGCCCGACGAGCCGCTCGGCCCGCAGGGCGTCCGGGTCTCCGTCCGCGCCGCCGGGCTCAACTTCCGGGACGTGCTCAACGCGCTCGGCATGTACCCCGGCGAGGCCGGGCTGCTCGGCAGCGAGTTCGCCGGGACCGTCCTCGAGGTCGGCGCCGACGTCACCGACCTGCGGCCCGGCGACGAGGTGATGGGCCTCGTCTCCGGCGGCGCCGGTCCGGTCGCGGTCGCCGAGCGGCCGATGATCACCCGCAAACCCGCGGACTGGACCTACGAGCAGGCGGCCTCGACGCCGCTGGTGTTCCTGACCGCCTACTACGCGTTGGTGGACTTGGCCGGACTGAAGCCGGGTGAGTCGATCCTGATCCACGCCGCCGCCGGCGGGGTCGGGATGGCCGCGACCCAGCTCGCGCGCCACCTCGGCGCCGAGGTCTACGGCACCGCCAGCGAGAGCAAGCAGTACGTGCTCCGCGACGCCGGACTCGACGACGCGCACATCGCCTCCAGCCGCACACTGGAGTTCGAGGAGCGGTTCAGCGGCATCGACGTCGTCCTGAACGCGCTCGCCGGGGACTTCATCGACGCCTCGATCCGCACGATGGTGCCGGGCGGCCGCTTCCTGGAAATGGGCAAGACCGACATCCGCGAGCCCGAAGGCGTCCGGTACCAGGCTTTCGACCTGATCGACGCGGGCCCGGAGCGGACCGCGCAGCTGTGGGACGCGCTGACCGACCTGTTCGCCTCCGGCGCGCTCGTCCCGCTGCCGACCCGGACCTGGGACGTCCGCGAAGCCCGGGACGCCTTTCGATTCCTGAGCCAGGCCAAGCACATCGGCAAGGTCGCGCTCACCATGCCGAGGGCCCTCGACCCCGAGCGGACGGTGCTGATCACCGGCGGCACGGGCGGCCTCGGCGCCCTGATCGCCCGCCATCTGGTGACCACGCACGGCGTCCGGAAACTACTCCTCACCAGCCGTCGCGGCCTGGACGCGCCCGGAGCGGCGGAGCTGGCGGAAGAACTCGACGCCGAAGTCCGGGTCGAAGCCTGCGATGTCGCCGACCGTGACGCCGTCGCCGCGCTGCTGGACGGCGTCGACCTGACCGGTGTCGTGCACGCCGCCGGTGTGCTGGACGACGGCACCATCGACGCGCTCACGCAGGAGCGGCTCGACTTCGTGCTCGGCCCGAAGGCCGACGCGGCCCGGCATCTGCACGAACTGTCCGGAGACCCAGAGCTGTTCGTCACCTTCTCCTCGGCCGCCGGTGTGCTCGGCGCCCCGGGGCAGGGCAACTACGCGGCGGCCAACGGGTACCTCGACGGCCTCGCCGCCCACCGCCGCTCGCTAGGCCTCGCCGGACAGTCGCTGGCCTGGGGCCCGTGGGCCGCGGGCATGGCGGAGACGCTCGGCGAGGCTCACCTGGCGCGGCTGCGCGCCGGGGGTACTCCCGCGCTCGCGGTCGAGGACGGTCTCGCGCTGTTCGACGCGGCCATCGCCGCCGGGGCGCCGCTCGCCATCCCGGTGCAGCTGGATCTGCCGGTGCTCGCCGCGTCCGGACCGCTTCCGCCGCTGCTCGGCGCTCTGGTCAAACCCGGCCGCCGGACCGCGAAATCGGGCAGCGACTCCTCGCTCGCCAGGCGGCTCGCCGGGCTGACCGAGGCCGACCAGGACCGCGAACTGCTCGACCTCGTCCGCACCCAGGTCGCCCTGGTCCTCGGGCACGTCAACGCGGCCACCGTCGAACCCGGCCGTGGTTTCATGGACCTCGGTTTCGACTCGCTGACCGCGGTCGAACTGCGCAACCGCCTCGGTTCGGTGACCGGTCTGCGGCTGCCGTCGACGGTGATCTTCGACCACCCGACCCCGGTCGCCCTCGCCGGTTACGTGCGTTCGGAACTGCTCGGCGACCTCACCGCCGGACCGCGCGCCCGCGCCCGTGTCGTCAACGACGACGAGCCGATCGCGATCGTCGCGACCAGCTGCCGGTTCCCCGGTGAGGTGAACACGCCGGAAGACCTGTGGCGCCTCGTGTCCGAGGGCCGCGAAGGCCTCACGGAATTCCCCACCGACCGCGGCTGGGACCTGGCCGCGCTGTTCGACCCGACCCCGGGCAAACAGGGCGTGTCGAACACCCGCACCGGCGGATTCCTGCCCGACGCGGGCGACTTCGACCCGGAGTTCTTCGGCATCTCGCCCCGCGAAGCGCTCGCCATGGACCCACAGCAGCGGTTGCTGCTGGAGATCGCGTGGGAGGCCTTCGAACGCGCGGGCATCCCGCCGGGCACGCTGCGCGGCAGCGACACCGGTGTCTTCACTGGCGCGATCTACCACGAGTACGCCTCCCGGCTGACGAAGATCCCGGAGGAGGTCGAAGGCTTCCTCGGCACCGGCACGTCCGGCGCGATGATGTCCGGCCGCGTCTCCTACACCTTCGGCTTCGAGGGACCGGCCGTGTCGGTGGACACGGCGTGCTCGTCTTCGCTGGTCGCGATGCACCTGGCGAGCCAGGCACTGCGGTCGGGGGAGTGCTCGCTCGCGCTGGCCGGCGGTGTCACCGTGATGGCCAACCCCGACCCGTTCGTCGACTTCAGCAAGCAGAACGCGATGGCGGTCGACGGCCGCTGCAAGGCCTTCGCCAACGGTGCCGACGGCGTCAGCTGGGGTGAGGGCGCCGGGTTCGTCCTGCTGGAGAAGCTGTCCGACGCGCGCCGCAACGGGCACCCCGTGCTGGCTCTGCTCAAGGGTTCCGCGGTCAACCAGGACGGCGCGTCCAGCGGGCTGACAGCCCCGAATGGACCGTCCCAGCAGCGCGTGATCCTCCAGGCGCTCGCCAACGCCGGACTGTCCACTTCGGACGTCGACGTCGTCGAGGCGCACGGCACCGGCACCAGGCTGGGTGACCCGATCGAGGCGCAGGCTCTGCTCGCCACCTACGGCCAGGACCGTGAAGAGCCTTTGCTGCTCGGCTCGGTGAAGTCGAACTTCGGGCACACGCAGGCCGCGGCCGGTGTCGCCGGGGTGATCAAGATGGTCGAGGCGATGCGGCACGGCGTCGTCCCCGCGACGCTGCACGTCGACGCGCCGTCGGCTCAGGTCGACTGGGAAGCCGGCGCGATCCGCGTGGCCACCGAATCCGCGAGCTGGCCGGAGACCGGCCGTCCGCGCCGGGCCGGGGTGTCGTCGTTCGGGTTCAGCGGGACCAACGCGCACGTCGTACTCGAACACGTTCCCGCGCAGGAGAACCCTGGGCCGGGAGCCCGGCCCGCGATGCTGCCGTGGGTGCTGTCCGGCCGGTCCGAGGAAGCCCTGCGGGCACAGGCCGCGCGGCTCGCCGACCTGACTGACGACCCGCTCGACGTCGCCTGGACGCTCGCCACCGCCCGCACCGCGCACGAGCGTCGCGCGGTCGTCGTCGGGACCGATCCGTCGGTGCTGCGTGCCGGGCTGGCCGCGTTCGCCGACACCGGCCGGGCGGCCAACGTCGTCTCCGGCCGCGCGGCCACCGGCAGGCTCGCGTTCCTGTTCACCGGTCAGGGTTCCCAGCGGCTCGGTATGGGCCAGGGGCTCTATGACGCTTTCCCGGTGTTCGCAGCGGCTTATGATGAGGTCGCCGCGCTGCTGCCCCTCGACGGTGATATCGACCGCACCGGCACCGCGCAGCCCGCGATCTTCGCCCTGGAAGTGGCGCTGTTCCGGCTTTTCGAGTCCTGGGGCGTGGCCCCCGATCTCCTGGCCGGGCACTCGATCGGCGAGATCGCCGCCGCCCATGTCGCGGGTGTGTTCTCGCTGGAGGACGCGGCGAAACTGGTCGAGGCGCGGGGCCGGTTGATGGAGGCGCTGCCCGAGGGTGGCGCGATGGTCGCGGTGCAGGCGTCCGAGGACGAGGTCCGTGAGTTCCTGACCGATGAGGTCTGCCTGGCGGCGGTGAACGGGCCGCAGGCGGTCGTGCTGTCCGGTGTGGACGGTCCGGTTCGCGAGGTCGCCGCCCGGTTCGCCCACGATGGCCGCCGCACCAAGCATCTCGTGGTGTCGCACGCGTTCCACTCGTCGCTGATGGAGCCGATGCTCGCGGAGTTCGCCGAAGTGGCGGACAGCCTGAGCTACGCCGAGCCGCGGATCCCGATCGTGTCCACCGTGAGCGAATCGGCGGATCTGACCGACCCGGCCTATTGGGTGCGCCATGTCCGCGAAACCGTGCGGTTCGCCGACAGCCTCGCGGCCCTGACCGCCGAGGGTGTCACGACGTTCCTCGAACTCGGTCCGGACGCGGTGCTCTCCGCGATGGGCACCGACGGCGTCTTCGTCTCCGCGCTGCGCAAGGACTCCGACGAGGCGCGGTCCGCGATGACCGCGTTGGGCGCGGTGCACGCGGCGGGGGCTCCCGTCGACTGGGACCGCTTCTTCGACGGCAGCGGCGCGCGGCCGGCGACCCTGCCTACCTACCCGTTCCAGCGCCGCCGTTTCTGGCTGCTGGCCCCGCCGGGGTCCGGCGACGCCACCGCGCTGGGTCTCGGCGCGCTCGATCACCCGCTGCTCGGTGCCGCCGTCGCGCTGCCCGAACGCGGCGGGCTCGTACTCACCGGACGCCTGTCGCTCGACGAACAGCCGTGGCTGGCCGGGCACCGCGTCCGCGACGCCGTCCTGCTGCCCGGTACCGCGTTCGCCGAACTCGCCGTGCGGGCGGGCGACGAGGTCGGCCGCGGCACCGTCGAGGAACTGACGCTGCAGGCGCCGCTGGTGCTCACGTCGGCTCCGGTCCAGCTCCGCGTGTCCCTTTCGGACGATGGCGCCCTGGCGGTGCACTCCCGTCCCCAGGACGGCGAATGGACCTTGCACGCCACCGGTTCGCTGACCACGGCCGCCGAGGAACCCGCCGCGATCACGGAGTGGCCGCCGTCCGGCGCGGAACCCGTTGACCTGGAAGGCTTCTACACCACGCTCGCTGACGCCGGACTCAGCTACGGGGATCCGTTCCGCGGCCTGCGCGCGGCCTGGCGCCAAGGTGACGACGTCTTCGCCGAGGTCTCGCTGCCCGAGGGCACCGACGTCCGCGGGTTCGGGCTGCATCCGGCCCTGCTCGACGCCGCCCTGCACGCCGTCGGCCTGACCGGCGGCCCGGCGCGGCTGCCGTTCTCGTGGGCCGGGCTGGCGTTGCACGCCACCGGTGCGAGCACGTTGCGTGCCAGGCTCACCCCGGTCGGCCAGGACGCCGTTTCCTTGCAGGTCACCGACGGCACGGGCGCGCCGGTGCTTTCGGCCGCATCGCTGAGCCTGCGTCCTGTCGGCGATGGGCCGCTGCCCAGCGCCGCCACCGACGCGCTGTTCGGCATCGACTGGATCCCCGTCGCACTGCCTTCAGAGGCCGAAGACGTCGCCGTGTACGAGGCCTCTTCGGTCGAGGCCACTCTGGAAGCGTTGCAGGAGGCCGAAGACCGGCTCGTCGTGCACCTCACCGGAGACAGCCCGGCGCACGCCGCCGTCGCCGGACTGGTGCGTAGCGCACAGGCAGAGTACCCGGACAAGTTCGTCCTGGTCCACGGCGACGGGGACGCCCGGATCGCGGCCGCCACCGGTGAACCCGAGGTCAGGCTGACCGAGGACGGCCCGCGCGTGCCCCGCCTGACGCGGTCCCGCGCCACCGCCGACCCGGACTGGGCGCTCGACGGAACCGTGCTGGTCACCGGCGGTACCGGCGGACTCGGCGCGCACGTCGCGCGGCGGCTCGTCGAGCGGCACGGCGTGCGGCACTTGCTGCTCGTCGGGCGCCGGGGCGCCGACGCCCCCGGCGCCGAAGTCCTCCGGGAGGATCTGCGCGCGCTCGGCGCCGAGGTGACGATCGCCGCTTGCGACGTCGCCGACCGGTCCCAGCTCGAGTCCGTGCTCGCGCTCGTCGAAGAACCGCTCAGCGGCGTGGTGCACGCGGCGGGCATCCTCGACGACGGCGTCCTCACCGCGATGACCCCCGAGCGGCTCGCCGCCGTCGCGGGCCCGAAGGCGGAGGCCGCGCGGCACCTGCACGAACTGACCACCGGCCTCAAGCTGTTCGTCACGTTCTCCTCGATCGCCGGTGCCCTCGGCGCGCCCGGTCAAGCGAACTACGCGGCGGCCAACGGCTACCTCGACGGGCTCGCCACGCTCCGGCGCGCCCAGGGCCTTCCCGGGACGTCGATCGCTTACGGCCTCTGGGAAACCGGCATGGGCGAGGGGCGCGGGGGAGCGGCGCTGCCCGTCGAAGCCGGTCTTGAGCTGTTCGACCTGCTGGCCTTCGGTGACGACCCGCGTCCCGTCGCGACCAAGCTGGACCTCGCCGCGCTGCGCGCCGAAGCCGAGGTGCCGCACGTGCTGCGGAGCCTGGTCCGGCCGCGACGCCGCCGTGCGGCGGAGGAAGCGGAAGCCGCGGGGCTGCGGCAGCGGTTGGCGGGCGTTCCCGCCGGTGAACGCACGCGGCTGCTGACCGAACTGGTCCGCACCGAGGCCGCGCACGTCCTCAGTCACACCAGCCCGGACGCCGTCGAAGCCGACCGCGCGTTCGGTGACCTCGGCTTCGACTCGCTCACCGCGGTCGAGTTCCGCAACCGCCTCAGCACGGTGACTGGGCTGCGGCTGCCGGCGACGTTGACCTTCGACCACCCGACCCCGGCGGCGCTGGCCGAATTCCTGCTCGCCGAACTGCTCGACGAACCCGCCGACGCGACCCCGGTCTTCACCGCGGCCCGCGCCGACGGCGACCCGATCGTCATCGTCGGCATGGCGTGCCGCTACCCGGGCGGCGTGACGTCGCCGGAAGAGCTGTGGGACCTCGTCTCCGGCGGCCGCGACGGCGTGACCCGGTTCCCCGAGGACCGCGGCTGGGACGTCGACGGCATTTACGACCCCGACCCCGACCGGCCGGGCAAGACCTACACCCGCGAAGGCGGATTCCTGCACGACGCGGGTGACTTCGACCCCGAGTTCTTCGGGATTTCGCCCCGGGAAGCGCTCGCGATGGACCCGCAGCAGCGCCTGCTGCTCGAAGTCGCGTGGGAGGCGCTGGAGCGCTCCGGCACCGACCCGACGGCGCTCAAGGGCAGCCCGACCGGCGTGTTCGCCGGCGTCATGTACCACGACTACGGCACCCGGCTCGGCAACGACGTCCCCGACGACGTCGAGGGTTTCCTCGGCACCGGCACCTCGGGTTCCGTGCTGTCCGGCCGCGTCGCCTACACCCTCGGCCTGGAGGGACCGGCGGTCTCGGTCGACACCGCTTGCTCCTCGTCGCTGGTCGCCCTGCACTGGGCGACGCAGGCGCTGAAGTCGGGAGAGTGCTCGCTGGCGCTGGCCGGTGGTGTCACGGTGATGGCGACGCCGGAGACGTTCATCGGGTTCTCCCGTCAGCGCGGCCTCGCCGCCGACGGCCGCTGCAAGTCCTTCTCGTCCGACGCCGACGGGACCGGCTGGGCCGAAGGCGCCGGAATGCTCGTGCTGGAAAGGCTTTCCGACGCGCGCCGCAACGGACACCAGGTGCTCGCGGTCGTCAAGGGCTCCGCAGTGAATTCCGACGGCGCGTCCAACGGCCTCACCGCCCCCAACGGTCCCTCGCAGCAACGCGTGATCCGCCAGGCGCTGGCCGCCGCCGGTGTCCCGTCGTCCACTGTGGACGCTGTCGAGGCGCACGGCACTGGCACGACCTTGGGCGACCCGATCGAGGCGCAGGCGCTGCTGGCCACCTACGGCCGCGAGCGCGACGGAGAACCGCTGTACCTGGGTTCGGTGAAGTCCAACTTCGGGCACACGCAGGCCGCGGCTGGTGTCGCCGGGATCATCAAGATGGTCCAGGCGATGCACCACGGCGTCCTGCCGCCGACGCTGCACCTCGGCGAGCCGTCACCGCACGTCGACTGGGAAGCCGGTGACGTCGAGTTGCTGGGCGAAGGCCGTGGCTGGCCGGAGACCGGACGTCCGCGGCGGTCCGCCGTGTCGTCCTTCGGGATCAGCGGGACCAACGCACACGTCATCCTCGAACAGCCTCCGATCGAAACATCCGCCCCGCGCGAGGTCGTGACCCCGGCACTGGTGCCGTGGGTGCTCTCCGGTCGCGCCGAAGACACCCTGCGGGAGCAGGCCGGACGCCTGCTCGGCCGGGACGGCGAGCCGGTCGACGTCGGCTTCGCACTGGCCACGACCCGGACCGCGCACGAACGGCGTGCAGTCGTGCTCGGTGCCACGGAAGAGGAACTCCGCGCCGGACTCGGCTCGCTGGCCGAGGGCACGACCACGCCGTCGGTCGTCACCGGACGCGTACTGCCCGGACGGACAGCGTTCCTGTTCACCGGTCAGGGATCCCAGCGGCTCGGCATGGGCGAAGGGCTCTACGCCGCCTTCCCGGTGTTCGCCGCTGCTTACGATGAGGTCACCGCGCTGCTCCCGACCGGCGGCGACTTGAACCGCACCGGCGCCGCGCAGCCGGCGATCTTCGCGCTGGAGGTCGCGCTGTACCGGCTCGCCGAGTCCTGGGGAGTCGTGCCCGACTTCGTGGCCGGGCACTCGATCGGCGAGATCGCGGCCGCTCACGTGGCGGGCGTGCTTTCGCTGGAAGACGCCGCCAAGCTCGTCGAAGCGCGCGGACGGCTGATGGAGGCGCTGCCCGAGGGCGGCGCGATGGTCGCGGTCCAGGCGAGCGAGGACGAGGTGCGCGAGCACCTGACGCCGAAGGTCTCCTTGGCCGCCGTGAACGGCCCGAACGCGGTCGTTCTCTCGGGTGCCGCGTCGCCGACGCTGAAGCTGGCCAAGAAGTTCGAGAAGCTCGGCCGCCGCACCAAGAGGCTGGACGTCTCGCACGCGTTCCACTCGGCTCTGATGGAACCGATGCTCGACGAGTTCGCCGCCGTGGTGGCCGAACTCGACTTCTCGGCACCGAAGGTCCCGTTCGTGTCCACAGTGAGCGAATCAGCGGATCTGACCGACCCGGCTTACTGGGTCCGCCATGTCCGCGAGACCGTCCGGTTCGCCGCCGGGCTGGCGTGGCTGCGCGAGGCCGGGGTGACCAAGTTCGTCGAGCTGGGCCCGGCCGCCGTGCTGACCGCGCTCGCCGACGACGGCCCGGACACCTTCGCGGCGTCATTCCTGCGCGCCGACCGCGACGAGGCGGAGACCGCGCTCACCACTCTGGCCGCCGCCTACACCCGAGGTGTCGCCGTCGACTGGGCCGCGGTGTTCCGCCCGACCGGGGCCCGCGTCGTCGACCTGCCGACGTCGGTGTTCGACCGCCGCCGGTTCTGGCTCGCCGCCGGGTCCGGGGCGGGCGACGTCACCACGGCCGGGCTCCAGGCCGCCGGGCACCCGCTGCTGGGCGCCGCGGTGCCGTTCGCCGACGGCGACGGCTGGGTGCTCACCGGACGGCTTTCGGTCGCCACGCATCCGTGGCTGGCCGGGCACGCCGCGTTCGGCGAAGTGCTCGTCCCCGGCACCGGCCTGCTCGAACTCGCCGTCCGCGCCGGTGACGAAGCCGGCTGCGGAGGTGTGGAAGAACTGACCCTCGCCGCGCCGCTGGTGCTGCCGCCGCACGGCGCGCTGGACGTCCAGGTCCTCGTCGGCGCGGCGGGCACGGGTGGACGTCGTCCGGTTTCGGTGCACTCGCGTGCCCCGCAAGGGGAGTGGACCGAACACGCCACCGGCACGCTCACGCCGGAGACGGCCGCGGTGCCGTCCGGACTGACCGCGTGGCCGCCCGCCGCCGAGCCGGTCTCTCTCGACGGGCTCTACGCGGACATGGCGGCCGCGGGTCTCGACTACGGCCCGCCGTTCCGCGGCCTCACCACCGCCTGGCGCGACGGGGACACCGTGTTCGCCGAGGTGGAACTGCCCGAGGGCACCGAAGTCGACGGCTTCGGCCTGCATCCGGCGCTGCTCGACGCCGCCCTGCACACCTTGGGGCTGCTCCCGGGCGAGGGCACCCGCTTGCCGTTCCTGTTCGGCGACGTCACCCTGCACGCCACCGGCGCCACCGCGCTGCGCGTCCGGGTCACGCCTGCCGGATCCGGATTCTCCTTGCTGGTCACCGACACCACGGGCGCACCGGTCGCCACGATCGGCACGGTCGCCGTCCGGGTGGCGGAGGCGCCGCGACAGCGCGGCACAGACTCGCTGTACGAGCTCACCTGGGTCGAGGTACCCGCCGACGGCGAAGTGACCGAGGACGTCCAGGTCTTCACCGCGCCGGAAGGCGAGCCGCGAGAGGCGCTGGCCGCGACCCTGACCGCGATCCAGGAGTTCCTGGCCGACGGCGGGACGCGTCTGGTGGTGCGCACCGGTGACACTCCGGCAGGCGCCGCCGTCCGCGGTCTCGCCCGCACCGCCGCTTCGGAACACCCGGACCGGTTCGTCGTCCTCGAAGGGGAGGACGTCGCGACCGCGCTCGCTACCGGCGAACCGCAGGTCCGGATCCGCGACGGCGTCGCGGAGGTCCCGCGACTGGCTCGCACGACTCCGGGTGAGGCCGCGAGCTGGGGCGAGGGCACGGTTCTCGTCACCGGCGGCACCGGCGGGGTCGGGGCCGCGATCGCCCGGCACCTCGCACCCGGCGTCACCAAGCTGGTCCTCACCAGCCGCCGGGGCCTCGACGCGCCCGGCGCGGCGGAGCTGGCGGAAGAACTCGGCGCCGACGTCGTCGCCTGCGACGTCACCGACCGCGACGCGCTCGCCGCCCTGCTCGACGGGATCGAAGACCTCACCGGGATCGTGCACGCCGCCGGCGTGCTCGATGACGGCGTCGTCACCGAGCTGACCCCGGAGCGCTTCGACACCGTGCTGCGGCCCAAGGCCGAGGCGGCACTCGCGCTTCACGAGCTCACCCTCGGCAAGCCCCTGACCCAGTTCGTCCTGGTGTCCTCGGTTTCCGGGATCCTCGGCGGTCCGGGGCAGGCCAGTTACGCCGCGGCCAACGCCCTGCTCGACGACCTCGCGCGACGACGTCACGCCGAAGGCCTGCCTGCCCGTTCGCTCGCGTACGGCTTGTGGGCCAACGGCATGGGCGGACAGTCCGATGTGGACCGTCTGGCCCGCGCCGGATTCGGGGCACTGACCGACGAAGAAGGCCTGGCGCTGTTCGACGCCGCACTGGCCGCCTCGACGCCGGTCCCGGTGCCGGTCAAGCTCGACCTGGCGACGCTGCGCACGCTGGCCCGCACGAGCGAGCCCGCACCCGCGCTGCGCGGCCTGGTCCGGGTGCCCAGGCGACGGGGTGCGGCCAACGCCGCGGCCGCCGCCGGGCTGACCGCGACGCTCACCCGGCTTTCGCCCGCCGACCAGCTCTCGCATCTGGTCGATCTGGTCCGCGGCCACGTCGCCGACGTGCTCGGACACGGCACCGCGACGTCGGTCGAGACCGGTCGCGCCTTCACGGAACTCGGTTTCGACTCGCTCACCGCGGTCGAACTGCGCAACCGGCTCGGTGAGGCGACCGGGCTGCGGCTGCCCGCCACGCTGATCTTCGACCACCCGAACCCGGCGGCACTGGCGACCTACATCCGCTCCGAACTCGCCGGTGACGAAGCAGGTGTGGACGTCGAGCCGGTGCGGGTGGCCGGGCCGGACGAGCCCATCGCGATCGTCGCGATGAGCTGCCGGTTCCCGGGCGGCGTCAGCTCGCCGGAGGACCTGTGGCGCTTGGTCGCTGAAGGAACCGACGCGATCACGCCGTTCCCGTCCGACCGTGGCTGGGATCTCGACGGGCTGTACCACCCGGACCCCGACCACGCGGGCACCAGCTACGCCCGCGAGGGTGGTTTCCTGCACGATGCCGCCGACTTCGACGCGGAGTTCTTCGGTATCTCGCCGCGGGAAGCGGTCACCGTCGACCCGCAGCAGCGGCTGCTGCTGGAGACCGCGCAGGAGGCGTTCGAGCGCGCCGGGATCGACCCGGTCTCGCTCAGGGGCAGCGCCACCGGTGTGTTCGCCGGCGTCATGTACGACGACTACGCCTCCCGGCTGGCCGCCACACCGGAAGGGATGGAAGGCCTCCTCGGGACCGGCAGCGCGAGCAGCGTGCTGACCGGCCGCGTCGCCTACACCTTCGGGCTCGAAGGCCCGGCGGTGTCGGTCGACACGGCGTGCTCCTCGTCGCTGGTCGCCCTGCACTGGGCGGCGCAGGCGCTGCGCTCCGGTGAATGCGGGCTGGCGCTGGTGGGCGGCGCGACCGTGATGGCCAGCCCCAACCCGTTCATCGAGTTCTCCCGTCAGCGCGGCCTGGCCGCCGACGGCCGGTGCAAGCCGTTCGCGGCCGCGGCCGACGGCACCGCCTGGGCCGAGGGCGCCGGATTCCTGCTCCTGGAACGGCTTTCCGACGCGCGCCGCAACGGACGTCACGTGCTGGCTGTCGTCCGTGGCAGCGCGGTCAACCAGGACGGCGCGTCCAACGGCATGACCGCGCCCAACGGTCCCTCGCAGCAGCGGGTGATCCGCCGGGCGCTGGCGGCTGCGGGCGTCGAGTCGTCCACTGTGGACATCGTCGAGGCACACGGCACCGGAACCGCGCTGGGTGACCCGATCGAGGCGCAGGCGTTGCTGGCCACCTACGGCCAGGACCGTGAGGAACCGCTGTGGCTGGGTTCGGTGAAGTCCAACATCGGCCACACGCAGGCCGCGGCCGGGCTCGCCGGGATCATCAAGATGGTCGAGGCGATGAACCACGGCGTCCTGCCCGCCACCCTGCACGTCGACGAGCCGTCACCGCACGTCGACTGGAGCGAAGGCGAAGTCCGGCTGCTCACCGAGGCACGTCCTTGGCCTGAAGCCGATCGTCCCCGGCGCGCGGCGGTGTCGGCGTTCGGCATCAGCGGCACCAACGCGCACGTCATCCTGGAGCAGGTCCCGGATCCCGTGAAGCACAGAGCCTCGGCGGCGCCGTCGCTCCTGCCGTGGGTGCTGAGCGCCCGCACCGAGGAAGCGCTGCGGGCTCAGGCCGGACGACTGCTCGGCACCGTCGGATTCGCCGACCCGGTCGACATCGGCTTCGCGCTGGCGACCACCCGGACCGCGTTCGAACGGCGTGCGGTGCTCACCGGCGACTTGCGTGCCGGGCTGGCCGCCCTCGCCGGTGGCCGGACCACCCCGGAGGTCGTCACCGGTCGTGCGGCCGAAGGCAAGCTCGCGATGCTGTTCACCGGTCAGGGTTCCCAGCGGCTCGGTATGGGCCAGGGGCTCTATGACGCTTTCCCGGTGTTCGCAGCGGCTTATGATGAGGTCGCCGCGCTGCTGCCCCTCGACGGTGATATCGACCGCACCGGCACCGCGCAGCCCGCGATCTTCGCTCTCGAAGTGGCGTTGTTCCGGCTGGTGGAGTCGTGGGGGATCCGGCCCGACTTCCTGGCCGGGCACTCGATCGGCGAGATCGCGGCCGCGCACGTCGCGGGTGTGTTCTCGCTGGAGGATGCGGCGAAACTCGTCGAGGCGCGCGGACGGCTGATGGAGGCGCTGCCCGAGGGTGGCGCGATGGTCGCGGTCCAGGCCACGGAAGACGAGGTGCGCGAGTACCTGTCTGATGAGGTGTGCCTGGCAGCGGTCAACGGGCCGCAGGCGATCGTGCTGTCCGGTATGGACGGTCCAGTGCACGCGGTGGCCGAGGCGTTCGCCAAGGAGGGCCGCCGCACCAAGGCCTTGGTGGTGTCGCACGCGTTCCACTCGGCGCTGATGGAACCGATGCTGGCGGAGTTCGCCGAAGTGGCGGGATCCCTGACCTACGCGGAGCCCCGGATCCCGATCGTGTCCACCGTGACTGAATCGGCCGATCTGACCGACCCCGGCTACTGGGTCCGGCACGTCCGCGAAACCGTGCGGTTCGCCGACGGTGTCACCGCACTCGCCGCTGCGGGCGTCACCCGGTTCGCCGAACTGGGCCCGGACGGCGTGCTCTCCGCGATGGGCCTCGACAGTGCCCCCGACGCGGTGTTCGTTCCGGTGCTACGCAAGGACCGAGATGAGCGGAAGACCGCCGCACTCGCATTTAGCCGACTAGTTGCGGCAGGTACCGAGGTCGACTGGACGGCGTTCTTCGACGGCACCGACGCCCACGCCGTCCCGCTCCCCACCTACGCGTTCCAGCGTGAACGCTTCTGGCTCGACCCGCCCGCCGTCGCCGGTGACGCCGCCGGGCTGGGCCTGGCCGCCGCCGGACATCCGCTGCTCGGGGCGACCGTGCCGACAGCGGGCGAGGACGGCTTGGTCGGCTACGGCAGGCTGTCGCGCGCCGTGCAGCCGTGGCTGGCCGATCACGCGGTGCTCGGCACCGTGCTGGTCCCCGGCGCGGCACTGGTCGAACTCGCCGTCCGGGCGGGCGACGAACTCGGCTGCTCCCGCGTCGCCGAACTGACGCTGGCCGCGCCGATGGTGCTGCCGGAGACCGGCGGACTCGCCGTGCAGGTCGTGGTCGGTGCCGCGGACGACGACGGACGGCGTCCGGTGTCGATCCACTCCCGCCTCGACGAGGCTCCGTGGACCGAGCACGCGACCGGCCTGCTCGCCCCCGGAGACGCTTACCCCGCGGCGAAGGATGCAGCGTGGCCGCCCGCCGGGGCCGAAAGCCTCGACGTCACCGACCTTTACGCGGGTCTCGCCGACGCGGGCCTGCAGTACGGGCCGGTGTTCCAGGGCCTCACCGCCGCGTGGCTCGTGGGTGACGAGGTCTGCGCGGACCTCGAACTGCCCGCCGCCGCGCACGGCGACGCCGGGAAGTTCGGCCTGCATCCGGCTCTGCTCGACGCCGCGCTGCACGCCATCGGCCTGCTGCCCGGGAACGCCGAGACCACCCGGCTGCCGTTCCTCTGGCGTGACGTCGTCCTGCACGCGGCCGGCGCCACCGCCGCCCGCGTCCGGGTCGCCGCCTCCGGTACCGACTCGGTGCGCCTGGAGCTCACCGACGGCGCCGGGGCGCCGGTCCTGACGGTGGGATCGTTGCTGCTGCGCGAGGTCGCCGACCTCGGCCCGGCCGCTCCGTCCACTTCGGACTCGCTGTTCCGGCTCGGCTGGGCTCAGGTCACGAACGAATCCCCGGCTCCGTCGACAGAGCTGCTCTCGGCGGTACCGGGAGCCGAAGACACCCCGGCGGCCGCGCACGCTCTGCTGCGAAGCACGCTGGCGAAGCTCCAGGAGTGGCTGGCCGAGGAGAAGGAAACCCTTCTCGTGGTGCGCACCGAGAACGCGGTCGCTGTGTCTACTTCGGACCTTGTCGACCCAGCGTCGGCCGCGGTCTGGGGCCTGGTCCGCAGTGCCCAGTCCGAGAACCCCGGCCGTCTGGTGCTGCTCGACGCGGCCGAGTCCGACGTCGACACCGCGCTGGCCGTGCTGGGCGACGAAACCCAGCTGGCCGTCCGGGACGGCGTCGTCCACGCCGTCCGGCTGCTGACCGCCGCGTCGTCGCAGGATCTCGTGCCGCCGTGGCACGAACCGGCCTGGCGTCTGGACAGTGTCGTCAAGGGAACGCTCGACAGGCTCTCCTTCGAGCCGTACCCGGAGGTGCTCGAACCGTTGCTGCCGCGCGAGGTCCGGATCGCGACCCGCGCGGCCGGGACGAACTTCCGCGACGTGCTCAACGTGCTCGGCATGTACCCGGGCGACGCGGGCCGGATCGGCTACGAGGCCGCCGGGGTCATCACCGACGTCGGGTCCGAAGTGGACGATCTCGCCGTGGGTGACCGCGTGATGGGCCTGGTGCACGGCGGGTTCGGCCCGCTCACCTTCGCCGACCGCGAGCTGGTGGCCAAGATGCCCGAGGGCTGGACGTTCGAAGAGGCCGCGTCGGTGCCGCTGGTGTTCCTCACCGCTTACTACGCGCTGACCGACCTCGGCGCGCTGAAGAAGGGCGAGTCGGTGCTCATCCACGCCGCGGCAGGCGGCGTCGGCATGGCCGCCACGCAGCTCGCCCGGCACCTCGGCGCCGAGGTGTTCGGCACCGCGAGCGAGGGCAAGTGGGACGTCCTGCGCGCCGCCGGACTGGCCGACGACCACATCGCCTCGTCGCGGACGCTCGACTTCGAGAAGCGGTTCCGCGACACCACCGGCGGGAACGGCGTGGACGTCGTCCTCAACGCGCTGACCGGCGACTTCATCGACGCCTCGATGCGCCTGTTACCGCGCGGTGGACGGTTCGTGGAAATGGGGAAGACCGACGTCCGTCCGGACGGCGGCGCCGCGGGGCACCATCCCGGTGTGACTTACCAGGCGTTCGACGTGATCGACGCGGGCAATCGCCGGATCGCGCGGATATGGGAGGAGTTGATCGCCTTGTTCGACCAGGGCGCGCTCACCCCGCTGCCGATCCGGACCTGGGATCTGCGCCGGGCACCGGAGGCACTGCGCTTCCTGTCCCAGGCCAAGCACGTCGGCAAGGTCGTGCTGACCGTGCCGCGCCGCCCGATCGGCGGCACGGTGCTCGTCACCGGCGGCACCGGCGGCCTCGGCGCGGTACTGGCCAAGCACCTGGTCACCAAGCACGGCGTCACCGACCTGGTGCTCACCAGCCGTCGCGGCCCGGACGCGCCCGGCGCTGCCGAACTGGCGGTGGAACTGACCGAACTGGGCGCGAACGTGCGGATCGAGGCGTGCGACGCCGCCGACCGCGCTTCGCTCGCCGAAGTACTGAACCGCACGCCTGGGCTGACCGGCGTGGTGCACGCGGCCGGCGTCCTCGACGACGGCCTGCTGACCGCGCTCACTCCCGAGCGGCTCGAGAAGGTGCTGCGGCCCAAGGTGGACGCGGCGTGGAACCTGCACGAACTCACCCGTGGCCACGACCTGACCCTGTTCGCCCTCTTCTCCTCGGCCGCCGGAGTGCTCGGCGCGCCGGGGCAGGCGAACTACGCCGCGGCGAACACCTTCCTCGACGGGCTGGCGCACCACCGCCGCGGTCTGGGCCTGCCCGCGACCTCGCTCGCCTTCGGCCTCTGGGCCGACGGTATGGGCGACTCGGCGGACGCGGACCGGATGGGCCGCGACGGGGTCGGCAGTTTCGACCCGGCCGAGGGACTGGAGCTGTTCGACCTGGCCACCGGCCTGGCCGAGCCCGTTTCGGTGCCGGTCAAGCTCGACGTCGCCGGGCTCCGCTCGATGACCGGACCGGTGCCGCCGCTGCTGCGCGGTCTCGTCCGCGGTTCGGTGCGGCGTGCCGCGCCGGTGGACGCGGCGGCGCAGGCCGACGGGCTCAAGCGGCGGCTCGCCGGGCTTTCGCAGGCGGACGCCGAACTGGTGCTGCTCGGGGTGGTGCGCGGTCAGGCCGCGGCCGCGCTCGGGCACGACGGCGCGGACTCGATCGAGCCGGGCCGGGCGTTCACCGAACTCGGCTTCGACTCGCTGACCGCTGTCGAGCTGCGCAACGGGCTCGACGCGGCCACCGGGCTGCGCCTGCCCGCGACGCTGATCTTCGACTACCCGACCCCGGACGATCTCGCCAAGTTCCTGCAGTCGGAAGTGGTGCCCGCCGCCGGGGCCGCGGAAACCGGCCTGGAGTCGGGGATCGACCGGCTCGCCGCCGAGCTGTCCACAGTGGACATCGCGGCCGCGGACGGTGCCGAGGTCGAGGCGAAGCTGCGGAACCTGGTGGCCCTGTGGCAGGACCGCGTCCGGCCGTCCGGCGGCGACGCGGATCTGGAAGTGGACACCATCGACGACATGTTCGCCCTGCTGGACAACGAACTCTGACCCCGGCCCGGCGCCGCGAGGAGGACCACCGTCATGACGACCGACGAGCGGACGCTCGACTACCTCAAGCGACTGACCGCCGAACTGCGTGAGACGCGGCGCCGTCTGCGAGAAGCCGAGGAGAGCGGCTCGGAACCCCTCGCGGTGATCGGCATGGCCTGCCGGTTCCCGGGCGGGGTCACCTCGCCGGAAGGACTGTGGGACCTCGTCGACGGTGGCGGCGACGGGATGACGGGCTTCCCGGCGAACCGGGGCTGGGACACCGACGGGCTGTACCACCCGGACCCGGAACACCGGGGCACGAGCTACAGCGACCAGGGCGGATTCCTGCACGACGCCGGGGAATTCGACGCGGGCTTCTTCGGCATCTCGCCGCGGGAAGCCCTCGCGATGGACCCCCAGCAGCGGCTGCTGCTGGAGGTCACCTGGGAGACGTTCGAGCGGGCGGGGCTGGACACGGCCGCGCTCAAGGGCAGCGCCACCGGCGTGTTCGCCGGGGCCATGCGCAGCGAGTACGTCTCCGGGTTCGACGGCGGATCCGAAGAGGTCGAAGGGTTCCTCGGCACCGGCTCGGCCAACAGCGTGCTTTCGGGCCGGCTCGCCTACACCCTCGGCCTGGAGGGCCCGGCGGTCACCATCGACACGGCGTGCTCGTCTTCGCTGGTCGCGGTCCACCTCGCGGCGCACGCGCTGCGGTCCGGGGAGTGCTCGCTGGCGCTGGCCGGCGGGGTCACGGTGATGGCGACGCCGGAGACGTTCGTCGAGTTCTCGCGTCAGCGCGGCATGGCGCCGAACGGGCGCTGCAAGGCGTTCGCCGCCGGGGCCGACGGCACCGGCTGGTCCGAGGGCGCGGGCATGCTCCTGCTGGAGCGGCTGTCCGACGCCCGCCGCAACGGTCACCGGATCCTCGCCGTCATCAAGGGTTCCGCGGTCAACCAGGACGGCGCGTCCAACGGCCTGACCGCGCCCAACGGTCCGGCCCAGCAGCGCGTCATCCGTGCCGCGCTGAAGAACGCGAAGCTGACCGCCGCCGACGTCGACGCCGTCGAGGCGCACGGCACCGGCACGACGCTCGGTGACCCGATCGAGGCGCAGGCGCTGCTGGCCACCTACGGCCGTGAGCGGGAGAACCCGCTGTGGCTCGGCTCGGTCAAGTCCAACATCGGGCACACCCAGGCCGCCGCGGGGGCCGCCGGGATCATCAAGATGGTCGAGGCGATGCGCCGCGGCGTGCTGCCCCGCACCCTGCATATCGACGAGGCTTCCCCGCACGTCGACTGGGCGGCCGGGGCCGTCGAACTGCTCACCGAACCGAAGCCGTGGGACACCGGTGACCGGCCGCGCCGCGCCGGGGTGTCGTCCTTCGGCATGAGCGGCACCAACGCGCACGTCATCCTGGAGCAGGCTCCCGCGAACGAGGACGCCGAGCCGGAGCGGACTCCGCCCGCCGTCCAGACGTGGCCGCTTTCGGCTCGCGGTCCCGCCGCGCTGAAAGCCTCCGCCGCACAGCTTCTGTCCACAGTAGACACTGTTGACCCGCTTGACCTCGGCTGGTCGCTGGCCACCACCCGGACCGCGCTGGAGTCACGCGCCGCGATCGTCGGCAGTGGCCTGGAAGACCTCAAGGCCGGGCTGACCGCGCTCGCCGAGGGCGAACCCGCGCCCGGTGTCGTCACCGGCGAACCGCTGCTCGGGCGCACCGCGTTCCTGTTCTCCGGGATGGGCGCCCAGCGTTGCGGCATGGGCCGCGAGCTCTACGACACCTTCCCCGCCTACCGTGCCGCCTTCGACGAGGCATGCGCCGCGCTCGACACCCACCTCGACCGCCCGCTGGCCGACGTCGTCTTCGGCGACGACCAGAAGCTGCTCGACCGGATGACCTTCGCCCAGCCCGCGATGTTCGCCCTGCAAGTGGCGCTCTTCCGGCTGCTCCAGGCGTGGGGCGTGCGGCCGGACTACGTCGTCGGGCACTCCGCCGGTGAACTGGCCGCGGCCCACGTCGCCGGGGTCTGGGACCTGGCGGGTGCCGCGCGGATGATCACCGCGCGCGGCCGTCTGATGGAGGCGCAGCCGCCGGGCGGCGCGATGATCGGCATCCAGGCGACCGAGGAGGAGGTCGCGGCCGAACTGACCGACGGCCTCGCCATCGGCGCGCTCAACGCCCCCGACTCGATCGTCGTGTCCGGCGAGGAGGC
Source organism: Amycolatopsis speibonae (assembly GCF_042647925.1). Classification (NCBI taxonomy): domain Bacteria; kingdom Bacillati; phylum Actinomycetota; class Actinomycetes; order Pseudonocardiales; family Pseudonocardiaceae; genus Amycolatopsis; species Amycolatopsis speibonae. The sequence goes on along the minus strand of NZ_JBHRWK010000016.1, from coordinate 42,632 downwards.
CGCGGCCGAAGCGCTGGCCGCCAAATTCGCCGAACGCGGCCGCAAGATCAAGCGGCTCAACATCTCCCACGCGTCGCATTCGGCGCGGATGGACGGCATGCTCGCCGAATTCGGCGCCATCGCCGAAGAAACCCCGCACGGGACGCCGTCGATCCCCGTGGTCTCCAACGTGACCGGCCGCCTCGCCGGACCCGACGAGGTCACCGTGCCCGGCTACTGGCCGCGACACGTCCGGCAGCCCGTCCGGTTCGCCGACGGCATCGGATTCCTGCGCGGCGAAGGGGTTTCCCGGTTCGTCGAGATCGGGCCGGATTCGGTGCTGGCCGGCATGGTCGCGCGGACGCTGCCGCCCGAAGGCATCCTCACCGTCCCGGTGCTGCGCAAGGACCGCCCGGAAGCGCGGACCGCGATGACCGTGCTCGCCGAACTGCACGTCCGCGGCGCCCGCGTCGAGTGGACCGCGTTCCACAAGGGCACCGGAGCCCGCACGATCGACCTGCCGACGTACCCGTTCCAGCGCGAGAACTACTGGCTGCGCGGCGGCCACAGCGCGGGCGACCCGGGCGGGCTCGGCCTGGCCGACGCCGCGCATCCGCTGCTGGGCGCGGCCGTCCCGCTCGCCGACGGCGCCGGAGTCGTGCTGACCGGGCGGATCTCGCCGTCCACCCATCCCTGGCTCACCGATCACGCCGTCGCGGGCACCGTCATCGTTCCCGGCACCGCGCTGGTCGAACTCGCGCTGCGAGCCGGTGACGAAGCCGGCTGCGCGCACCTGGAAGAACTCACCCTCCGCGAGCCGATGGTCCTGGCCGGTCCGCTGGACGTCCAGGTCGTCCTGGCAGGACCGGACGAGAGCGGCCGACGCGCTGTCGCCGTGTACTCCCGCGCCGGTGAGGGCGCCTGGACGCTGCACGGCTCGGGCACCTTGGCCCCGCAGGCCCCGGCCGCGAGCTTCGATCTGGCCGAGTGGCCGCCGCGCGACGCCGTGTCCGTGGATGTCACCGACGTCTACCCGGTGTTCGCCGCCGCAGGCCTCGAATACGGCCCGGTCTTCCGAGGACTCAAGGCCGCTTGGCGGCTCGGTGAGGAGATCTTCGCCGAGACCGCGCTGCCGGAAGACACCGCGAAGGCCGACGTCGAGCAGTTCGGCCTCCACCCCGCGCTGCTGGACGCCGGGCTGCACGCGATCGGCCTGCTGGCCGACGAGCCGGGTGGTGCGAAGCTGCCGTTCCTCTGGCAGGACGTCACCCTGCACGCCACCGGCGCGTCCGCGCTGCGGCTGAAGCTGACACCGGGGAAGTCCGGCGCGGTCACCCTGCGCGCCGCCGACGGCACCGGCGCCCCGGTCGTCACCATCGGTTCCCTGACGCTGCGCGAACTCGCTCCCGTCACCTTGGCGACCCCTGGCCTCGACTCGCTGTTCCGCCTCGACTGGACCCCGGTGCCCACCCCGGCGGACCCGGCCCAGGTCGAGTGGGCGTACCACGGGCGGGTCGGCGGCGGCGCCGTGCCGCCGGTGGTCGTGCTCCCGGTGTTCACCGACCCGGCCGGTGCGAGCATCGCGACCCGCGAGGTTCTCGCCGTCCTCCAGCAGTTCTCCACCGAAGACCGGTTCGCCGACGCGAAACTCGTCGTCGTCACCTGCGCCGCGATCGGTCCTGGTCGCGTCGATCCGGCCGCCGCCGCGGTCTGGGGCCTCGGCCGCTCCGCGCAGAGCGAACTCCCCGGCCGCGTCGTCCTCGTCGACACCGAGACCGGCGACCTCTCCGACACCGAACTCGCCGCAGCGCTCGCGACCGGCGAACCCCAGCTGACCTTGCGCGACGGCGGTTTCGCAGCCCTGCGCCTCGGCCCGGTCCCCGGCACCGACGAACTCAGCCCGCCCGCCGAACCCGCGTGGCGCCTCGGCATGGCCGCCCGCGGCACCCTGGACGAACTGCGCCTCGAACCCTGCCCCCAGGCCCTGGAACCCTTGGCAGCCGGGCACATCCGGGTCGCCGTCGGCGCCGCGGGCCTCAACTTCCGCGACGCGCTCAACGTCCTCGGCATGTTCGAGGGCGAACCCGGCCCGCTCGGCAACGAAATCGCCGGTGTGGTCCTTGAGGTCGGGTCTGAAGTGGACGATCTGGTGCCTGGCGACCGGATCATGGGTGTCGCGATCGGCGGCATCGGCTCCATCACGACCGCGCAGCGTTCGATGTGTGCGCGTATTCCGGAGAACTGGTCGGACGAGGAAGCCGCGTCCGTGCCCCTGGTGTTCCTCACCGCCTACTTCGGCCTCAAGGAACTCGCCGGGCTGAAGGCGGGGGAGTCCGTCCTCGTCCACGCGGGCGCCGGTGGCGTCGGCATGGCGGCGATCCAGATCGCCCGCCACCTCGGCGCCGAGGTCTACAGCACCGCGAGCCCCGCGAAGCAGCATGTGCTGACTGAAGCAGGGCTGGACGACGGTCACATCGCCAACTCCCGCACCCTCGACTTCGAGCAGCACTTCTCCGCCACCAGCGAAGGACGCGGTGTCGACGTCGTCCTCGACGCGCTCACCGGCGACTTCGTGGACGCCTCCCTGCGGCTGCTGCCGCGCGGCGGCCGGTTCCTGGAGATGGGCAAGGCCGGACTTCGCGACCCCGACGAGGTCGCCGCGCAGCACCCCGGCGTCGAGTACCGGCCTTACGACCTCATCGAGGCGGGTCCGGAGCAGTTCTCCCGCATGTGGGCCGAAGTGCTGGACCTGTTCGCGAGCGGTGTCCTGAAGCCGTTGCCACGCCACGTCTGGGACGTCCGCCGGGCGCCCGAGGCGTTCCGGTTGCTCAGCCAGGCCAAGCACATCGGCAAGGTCGTGCTCACCATCCCACGCGGCCCGGAGCCCGACGGCACGGTGCTGATCACCGGCGGTACCGGTGGCCTCGGCGCGATGCTCGCCAAGCACCTGATCGCCGAGTACGGCGTCCGGCACCTGCTCCTGACCAGCCGTCGCGGTCCCGACGCCCCCGGTGCTTCCGAGCTGTCACACGAGTTGCAGGCTCTCGGCGCGACCGTCACCATCGCCGCGTGCGACAGCGCGGACCGCGACGCCGTCGCCGCGCTGCTGGCCGCCATTCCCGGCGAGCACCCTCTCACCGCCGTCGTCCACGCGACCGGCGTCCTCGACGACGCCCCGATCGACGCGCTGAACCCCGAACGCCTCGACCGCGTCCTCGCTCCCAAGGCCGACGCTGCCTGGCACCTGCACGAGTTGACCGCGGACCTCCCGTTGCGCTGGTTCGTCCAGTTCTCTTCGGCCGCCGGCGTGCTCGGAAACCCGGGCCAGGGCAACTACGCCGCCGCCAACGCCTTCCTCGACGGCCTCGCCACCCGCCGCCGCGCCGAAGGTCTCGCGGCACAGTCCGTCGCGTGGGGCCTGTGGTCCGGCGGCATGAAGGGCGAACTCGGCGACGCGGGCGAAGAACGCATGCGCCGCAGCGGTTTCCCGCCGATCAACCCCGAAGAGGGTCTGGCGATGTTCGACCGCGCGGTCGGCCTCGACCACGCCGTCCTGCTCGGCCTCAAATTCGACCGCGCGACCGTCCGCGGCAGCGACGCCCCGATCTCGCGGCTGATCCGCGGGCTGGTCGGCGGCTCCGGCCGGGCCAAGGCCAAGACCGCCACCGCCGAGCAGGCGGGCGAACTGCGGCGCAAACTCGCCGGGCTGCCCGCCCCGGACCGCGACGACCTGCTGCTGGACCTGGTGCGCCGCGAGGTCGCGCTGGTCCTCGGTCACGCCGACGCGGCCGGGATCGCCGCGACCCGTGCCTTCAACGAAATCGGCTTCGACTCGCTCACCGCGGTCGAACTGCGCAACCGTCTCGGCGCCGCGACCGGTCTCCGGCTGCCCGCGACGCTCGTCTTCGACCACCCGACGCCCGACGCGCTGAAAGTCTTCCTGCGCGGCGAACTCGTCGGGGATGAGACGCCGGCCCCGGTCGTGGTTTCCCCCGCCACGGCCGGGTCCGGTATCCACGACGACCCGATCGTCATCGTCGGCATGGGCTGCCGGTACCCGGGCGAGGTCACCTCACCCGCCGAGCTCTGGCAGCTGGTCGCCGAAGGCCGCGACGGCGTCGGAGACTTCCCGGCCGACCGCGACTGGCCCCTGGACTCGCTGTTCCACCCGGACCCCGACCACCGCGGCACCACCTACGCCTCCGAAGGTGCTTTCCTTTACAACGCGGGCGATTTCGACGCCGAGTTCTTCGGGATCTCGCCGCGTGAGGCGCTGGCCATGGACCCGCAGCAGCGCCAGGTCCTCGAGACCGCGTGGGAGGCGCTGGAGCGCTCCGGGATCGACCCAGGTTCCCTGCGCGGCACCAGCACCGGGGTGTTCGCCGGGGCGCTGTCCAACGACTACATCTCGCGGCTGAGCGCGATTCCCGAGCAGGTAGAAGGATTCCTCGGCACCGCGTCGTTCAGCAGCGTCGTGTCGGGCCGCGTCGCCTACGCGCTGGGGCTGGAAGGCCCGGCGGTTTCCGTCGACACCGCCTGCTCGTCTTCGCTGGTGGCGGTGCACCTGGCCGCGCAGTCGCTGCGGTCGGGGGAGTGCACGCTGGCCCTGGCGGGCGGCGTCAACGTGATGGCGTCGCCGGACATGTTCGTCGAGTTCTCGCGGCAGCGCGGACTGGCGCCGGACGGCCGCTGCAAGCCGTTCGCCGGGGCCGCCGACGGCACGAACTGGGCCGAAGGCGTCGGAATCCTGGTGCTGGAGCGGCTCTCCGACGCGCGCCGCAACCGACACCGGGTGCTGGCCGTCGTCAAGGGTTCCGCGGTCAACCAGGACGGCGCGTCCAACGGTCTCACCGCCCCCAACGGACCTTCGCAGCAGCGAGTGATCCGTTCCGCGCTGGCCAACGCCGGGGTCGAAGCGTCCACTGTGGACGTCGTCGAAGCGCACGGAACGGGAACGCCGCTCGGCGACCCGATCGAGGCGCAGGCCCTGCTGGCCACCTACGGCCGTGACCGCGAGCGGCCGCTGCTGCTCGGTTCGGTCAAGTCCAACATCGGCCACACGCAGGCCGCCGCCGGGGTCGCCGGGATCATCAAGATGGTCGAGGCGATGAACCACGGTGTCGTCCCGGCGAGCCTGCACGTCGACGAGCCGACCCCGCACGTCGACTGGACCACCGGCGACATCGCGCTGCTCACCGAGCGGACGCCGTGGCCGGAGACCGGTGGCCCGCGTCGCGCCGGGGTGTCGTCGTTCGGCATCAGCGGCACCAACGCCCACGTCGTTCTCGAACAGGCCCCGGCTGAAGCCGAGCCCGAACCTTCGCAGTCGCTGCCCGTCGTGCCTCTGCTGCTTTCCGGACGCACTCCGGAGGCGCTGGCCGCGCAGGCTTCCCGTCTGTCCACTGTGGAGCACTCGGTCGACACCGGTTTCTCGCTGGCGACCACCCGTACTCACCACGCGCACCGCGCGGTCGTCGTCGGCGAGCCCGGCGCCGGACTGCGGACGCTGGCCTCCGGCGAACCCGCGTCCGGTCGACTCGCGTTCCTGTTCACCGGTCAGGGGTCGCAGCGCGCCGGAATGGGACGCGGTCTCCACGCCGCTTTCCCCGCGTTCGCCAAGGCCTACGACGAGGTCGCCGCACTGCTCCCGCTCGACGGCGACCTGAGCCGGACCGGCACCGCCCAGCCCGCGATCTTCGCCCTCGAAGTCGCGCTCTACCGGCTCTTCGAGTCCTGGGGTGTGCGGCCCGCGTTCGTCGCCGGGCACTCGATCGGCGAGATCGCCGCCGCGCACGTAGCGGGTGTGTTCTCGCTGGAAGACGCGGCGAAGCTGATCGAGGCGCGCGGCAGGCTGATGGAGGCGCTGCCCGAAGGCGGCGTGATGGTCGCCGTGCAGGCGACCGAAGCCGAGGTCGCCGAGTTCGACGGTGTCGCCGTCGCGGCGATCAACGGCCCGGACGCGATCGTGCTCTCGGGCGCGGAGGAACCGGTGCTCGCCGCCGCTTCGGCTCTCGAAGCGCGTGGCCGCAAGGTGAAGCGGCTCGACGTCTCCCACGCGTTCCACTCACCGCTGATGGACCCGATGCTCGACGAGTTCGCCGCCGTGGTGCGGGAACTGTCGTTCTCGCAACCGCGGATCCCGGTCGTGTCGACCGTTGCTGTGCAGGCCGGTCTGACCGACCCCGCGTACTGGGTGCGGCACGTGCGGGAACCAGTCCGGTTCGCCGACGCGCTGACCGCCCTTTCGGCCGAAAACGTGGCCACCTTCCTCGAAATCGGCCCGGCGGCGGTGCTTTCGGCGCTGGCCGCGGGGTCCGGCGAGGCGATCCCGGCCCTGCGCGACGAGAAGGACGAGCCGGAGACCGCGGTCACCGCGCTGGCCCGCCTGCACGTCCGCGGGATCGACGTCGACTGGCCCGCGTTCTTCGCCCCCGCGAAACCGCGCGTCGTCGACCTGCCGACCTACGCCTTCCAGCACGAGCGGTACTGGCTGCGCGAGCCCGCCATGGCGCGCGTCGCCGGCGGCCTGCGCCATCCGGTCCTGGCTTCCGCCGTGACCTCGGCCGACGACGGTTCGGTCCTGTGCACCGGTGTTCTGCCCACCGAACCCTCGGACACGCTGCTCGTCGAACTGGCGATCCGCGCCGGTGACGAGGTCGGCGCGGGCACTCTCGCCGAGTTCGCCGTCGAGGCGCCGCTGACCGGGGACCGCGAGGTCCAGGTCTCCGTCGGCGCCGAGAACGACGGCCGCCGCCCGGTGTCGGTCCACACCCGGACCGGCGCGGGCTGGCAGCGGCACGGCACCGGATTCCTGGTCACCACCCCGGCCCCGGCGCCGCGGGTCCCGGAAGACACCCTGACCGAACTGACCCTGCCGGACGACAGTGCCCAGCTGTACGGCCTGCACCCGAGCCTGCTCGACCCGGTCCTGGTCGAACGCGGCTGGCCGGTCGCCTGGCGGAACGTCACCCTGCACGCCACCGGCGCCACCACCGTCCGGGCGCACCTGAGCCCGGCGGGGGAGCTGGCGGTGTTCGACCTCGCGGGAGCCCCGGTGCTGTCCGCCGAGGTGACTTTCGGTGAGCGCCCGGCGGCCGTGACGGCGCCGAGCGAGTCGCTCCACCGGATCGTCTGGTCGCCGGTTCCGGCGGGCGACGGCGAAACGTCGTGGGCCCGTCTTGAAGACGTCGGCGCTGAGCTGCCCGAAGCAGTCGTCCTGGAACTCGCCGAACCCGCGGCTGACGTGGCCGACGCGGCGCGTGCGGCGACCGCGACCGTCCTCGCCGCACTGCAGGAGTCCCAAGCCGCCCGCCTGGTCGTGCTGACCGCCGGCGCCGTCGCACTGTCCGAAGAGGACGGTGCGGATCCGGCCGCCGCCGCGGTCTGGGGCCTGGTGCGCGCGGCGCAGTCGGAGAACCCGGGCCGGTTCGTCCTCGTGGACGGCGATGGCGACACGACGATGCTCGGCAAGGCACTGGCCACCGGCGAAGACCAACTGCTGTTGCGGGAAGGCAAGCTGTACGCGCCGAAGTTGACGCTGGTGCGTGCTCAAGCCGCAGAGACCCCGACCTTGGCCGGGGGAGCGGTGCTCGTAACCGGCGGTACCGGCGGACTCGGTGCCCACCTCGCCCGGCACCTGGTCCAGGCGCACGGCGTCCGGGAGCTGGTGCTCACGAGCCGACGCGGCCCGGACGCCCTGGGCGCGACCGAGTTGTCCGACGAGTTGAAGGCCCTCGGCGCGAACGTTCGCATCGAAGCCTGCGACGTCGCCGACCGTGCCGCTGTCGAAACCCTCCTGGCCGGGATCCCCCGGCTGAGCGGGATCGTGCACGCGGCGGGTGTCCTCGACGACGGTCTCGTCGGCGCGCTCACCCCGGAGCGGCTCGCGACGGTGTTCGGCCCGAAGGCCGCCGCCGCTTGGCATCTGCACGAACTGACCAAGGGCCACGAGCTCACCGCGTTCGTCCTGTTCTCCTCGGCCGCCGGGGTCTTCGGCAACGCCGGGCAGGGCAACTACGCCGCCGCCAACGCCTTCCTCGACGGTCTCGCCGTGCACCGCCGCGCGCTCGGCCTGCCCGCCCGCTCGCTGGCCTGGGGCCGCTGGGCGGACGGCATGGGCGGCGCGCTGGGCACCCAGGCCGGGCAACGCTTGAGCCGCAACGGTTTCCCCGCGCTGAGCACGGACGAAGGCCTGGCGCTGTTCGACGCGGCGCTGGTCGCGGACGTGGCCGCGTCGGTCCCGGTCAAACTCGACCGAGACGGGCTCGCCGCGGCTGGACAGCTTCCGCCGATCCTGCGCGACCTGGTGCCCGCGGTCCGGCGCACGGCCGCGGCGGCCGACGCCGGCGCACTGCGGGTCAAGCTCGCCGGACTGGCCGAATCCGACCAGGAACGCGCGTTGCTCGACCTGGTGCGCGGACAGGCCGCGGCGGTCCTCGGACACGCCGGGGCGGCCGCGATCGCCCCCGGCCGCGGCTTCCTCGACCTCGGGTTCGACTCGCTCACCGCGGTCGAGTTCCGGACCGCGCTGGCCGCCGCGACCGGTCTCACCCTGCCCACGACGGTCGTCTTCGACTATCCGGCGCCGGACGCGCTGGCCAAGTACCTCCAGACCGAACTCGCCCCCGAGACCGGTGCCGGTGCCGCGGTGACCGAACAGATCACCCGGCTCGAAGCCCTGCTCGACGGCGCCGACCCCGGCGACGTGGAGATCGACGGGCGGCTGAAGCGGCTGGTGGCGGCCTGGGCGGCGAAGAAGCCCGCGCACGCCATCGCCGACCTCGACGCCGCGTCCCCGGACGACCTCCTCGCGCTGATCGACGACGAGTTCGGCCCGCGCTGAGACCCCCATCCATTCAGGAGCCGTGACATGCCTTCGGAAGAGCAGTACGTCGACTACCTCAAGCGGATGGCGGCCGACCTGCGGGAGAGCCGCCGCGAGCTGGCGGACGCGCGGGAGAAGGAGACCGAGCCCATCGCGATCGTCGCGATGAGCTGCCGGTTCCCCGGTGGCGTCCGCACCCCGGAACAGCTGTGGGAGCTGGTCGACGGTGGCGGCGACGCGATCTCGCCGTTCCCCGCCGACCGCGGCTGGGACACCGACGCGATCCACGACCTCGACCCGTCCGTCCCCGGCACCAGCTACGTCCGCGAAGGCGGCTTCCTGCATGACGCCGCGGAGTTCGACAACGAGCTGTTCGGCATCTCGCCCCGGGAGGCCGAAGCGACCGACCCGCAGCAGCGGCTGCTGCTGGAGACGGCGTGGGAGGCCGTCGAGCGGGCCGGGATCGACCCGCATTCGCTCAAGGGCAGCGCCACCGGCGTGTTCGCCGGTGTCGGATTCACCGACTACGCGTCGCGGCTGTCAGCACTGCCCGAGGAACACGAGGGCTACCTCGGCATCGGCACCTCCGGCAGCGTCGTGTCCGGCCGCGTCTCCTACGCGCTCGGCCTCGAAGGGCCGTCGGTGTCGATCGACACGGCGTGCTCGTCTTCGCTGGTCGCGGTCCATCTCGCCGCCCGCGCACTGCGGTCGGGGGAGTGCACGCTGGCCCTGGCGGGCGGCGTCACGGTGATGGCGACGCCGGGCGCGTTCGTCGAGTTCTCGCGGCAGCGGGGGCTCGCGCCGGACGGCCGCTGCAAGCCGTTCGCGGCCGCCGCCGACGGCACGAACTGGGCCGAGGGCGCCGGGATGCTGGTGCTGGAACGCCTTTCCGACGCGCGCCGCCACGGTCATCCGGTCCTCGCGCTGGTCCGGGGCAGCGCGGTCAACTCCGACGGCGCGTCCAGCGGCCTGACCGCGCCCAACGGCCCCTCGCAGCAGCGCGTGATCCGCGCCGCGCTGGCGAACGCCGGAGTCGAGGCGTCCACTGTGGACGTCGTCGAGGCGCACGGCACCGGCACCGCGCTGGGTGACCCGATCGAGGCGCAAGCCCTGCTGGCCACCTACGGCCGGGACCGCGAAACGCCGTTGTGGCTGGGTTCGGTGAAGTCCAACATCGGCCACACCCAGGCCGCCGCCGGACTCGCCGGGATCGTCAAACTGGTCGAAGCGATGCGGCACGCCACGCTGCCCGCGACCCTGCACATCGACGCGCCGTCCCCGCACGTGGACTGGGCGGCGGGCTCGGTGGAACTGCTCGCCGAACCCCGCCCGTGGGCCGCGTCCGACCGGCCGCGCCGGGCCGGTGTGTCGTCGTTCGGGATCAGCGGCACCAACGCGCACGTCATCCTCGAACAGCCGTCCGAAGAGGCCGCAGCGGACCGCGAGATCGTGGCGCCGCCGGTGGTTCCGTACGTGCTGTCCGGTGCCTCGCCCACCGCGGTCCGCGCGCAGGCGGCCGCTCTGTTGTCCACTGTGGACGAATCCGGCGCCGAGCCGGTCGACGTCGCGCTCTCCCTCGCCACCACTCGCGCCGGGATGGAGCACCGCGCGGTCGTCACCGGGGCGGATCGCGCCGAGCTGGCCGCCGGTCTCCGCGCCCTCGCGGGCGGCGAAGCGGGCACAGTCACCGGCAGCGACACCGCCGGACGCCTGGCCGTGCTGTTCACCGGCCAGGGCTCGCAGCGGCTCGGTATGGGACGCCGTCTCCACGAGTGTTTCCCGGTGTTCGCCGATGCCTTCGACGCGGCTTGCGCGCACCTTCCCGGCGTGCGGGATGTCGTGTTCGGCGCCGACGCCGCCCGGCTCGACCGCACCGAATTCGCCCAGCCCGCCCTGTTCGCGTTCGAGGTCGCGCTCTTCCGGCTCGTCACCTCTTGGGGCGTGAGCCCGGATTTCCTCACCGGGCACTCGGTCGGGGAGATCGCGGCCGCGCACGTCGCCGGGGTGCTTTCCCTGGAGGACGCCGCTCTTCTCGTCGCTGCCCGCGGCAAGCTGATGCAGGCGCTGCCCGAGGGCGGCGCGATGATCGCACTGGAGGCGACCGAGGACGAGGTCCGCCCGTACCTGTCCGCCGACGTCGCCCTCGCGGCGGTCAACGGCCCGCGCGCGGTGGTCCTGTCCGGCGCCGAGGCCGCGACCACCGCCGTCGCCGAACGCTTCCCGGGCCGTCGCACGACCCGCCTTTCGGTGTCCCACGCTTTTCACTCGGCGCTGATGGAGCCGATGCTGGCCGAGTTCGCCGCGGTCGCGCGGACCCTGACCTACCGTGAGCCCACGATTCCGGTCGTCTCGACGCTGACCGGCGAGACCGCCGACAGGCTCACCGATCCGGAGTACTGGGCCGAGCACGTCCGCGGCACCGTCCGGTTCGCCGACGCGGTGGAAACCCTGCACGGCCAAGGCGTCACGACGTTCCTCGAACTCGGTCCGGACGCAGGCCTGACCCCGATGGGCCGCTCGGTCCTCCCTGACGGCGCGGTCTTCGCCGCGGCCCAGCGCAAGGACCGCGATCAGGCCGCCACGCTCGTCACCGCGCTGGGCCTCGTCCACGCGCACGGCGCCCGCGTCGACTGGTCCGCCTACCTCGGCGGCAGCGGCGCACGCGTGGTCACGCTGCCGACCTATCCCTTCCAGCGCAAACGGTTCTGGCTGGAAGACCCGGGCGCGGACGTGGTCGCCGCCGAGGACGGCCGGTTCTGGTCGGTCGTCGAATCCGGCGACGTCGGCGAGTTCGCCGCCGAACTGAAACTGTCCGACGTCGAAGCGCCGCTCGGCACGGTCCTGCCCGCGCTGTCGCGTTATCGCCGTGTCCGGTCGCTGGCGGCCGAAGCGACGTCGCTGGCCTACCACGTCCGCTGGCAGCCCTTCACTCCCGCGACGACCACGGCCACCGGCCGCTGGCTGCTCGTCACGTCGACCCAGGAACACCCGTGGATCGAGACCGCTCTTGAGACCTTGTCCGGTGCCGAAGTGCGGCGGCTGGTCGTGGAGCACCCCGATCGCCTGGAGCTGCCTGACGAGTCTTTCGACGGCATCCTGTCCCTGCTGGCCCTCGACGAGACCGAGACCGACGGACTGTCCTTCGGCGCCGAAGCCACCATGGCGCTGGTCCGGGCGCTGGCCGCCCGCGATCCGCAAGGTCCACTGTGGACGCTCACCCGCGGCGCGGTCTCGATCGGCGCCCACGACGCGCCGGACTCACCCGCCCAGGCCCAGCTGTGGGGCTTCGGCCGCGCGGCGGCGTTGGAGAACCCGCAGGCGTGGGGCGGTCTCGTCGACGTCCCGGCCGAGCCGGGGGAGCGGACCGTCGCCCTCCTGCGCGGAGTCCTCACCGGTCCTCGTGGTGAGGACCAGGTCGCCGTCCGGGCCACCGGAGCCTTCGGCAGGCGGCTCGCCCACGCCGAGCCCACCGAGCCCAAACGGTCCTGGCAGCCGCGCGGCACCGTGCTCGTCACCGGCGGCACCGGCGGCCTCGGCGGGATCGTCGCCCGCTGGCTCGTCGAAAACGGCGCCGAACATGTCGTTCTCGTTTCGCGTCAAGGAGAAGCCGCGCCCGGTGCGGCCGACCTGGCGGGCGATCGCGTGACCATCGCCGCCTGCGACGTCGCCGACAAGAACGCCCTCGCGGCCGTCATCGAGCCGGTCCGTGACGACCTCCGCGCGGTCTTCCACCTCGCCGGCGTCCTCGAACTCGGCCTCATCGAGTCGATGGACCGCACGCGCTACGCCGACGTCCTGCGCCCGAAGGTCGCCGGGACGCGCAACCTCGAAGAGCTGACCGAAGGCCTCGACCTCGACGCCTTCGTCTTGTTCTCGTCGATCGCCGCCTCCATCGGCAACGCGGTCCAGAGCGCTTACGGTGCCTCGAACGCGTACCTCGAAGCCGTCGCACAACGGCGCCGCGCGAACGGCCTGCCCGCGACGTCGATCGCGTGGGGCCGCTGGGGCAAGGTCGGCATGGGTGTCGGCGCGGACCTCGACGAAATGCTCAGCGGACTCGGGGTCCCGGCCATGGCGCCGGAGACCGGTCTGGTCGCGCTCGGCCAGGCGCTGGACCGTGACGAGACCGCGCTGACCGTCGCCGAGCTGACCTGGGAGAAGTTCGCCCCGCCGTTCGCCGCGCTGCGCCCGAGCCCGCTGCTGGCCGACCTTCCCGAGGTCGTCACCATCGCCGAGGCCGAAGCCGCCCAGGCAGCCGAGGGCGCGGAAGCCGCCGACGCGTGGCGGACCCGGCTCGCCGGGCTTCCCGAGGCCGAACGCGAACGCGTCATCACCGAACTGGTCCTGACCCACACCGCCGCCGTGCTCGGGCACACCGACGGCGTCCCGGCCGGGCAGCAGTTCACCAAACTGGGCATCGATTCGCTCACCGCCATCGAACTGCGCGGCCGGATCAACACCGAGACCGGGCTGGCGCTCCCGCCGACGATGGTGTTCGACCACGCGACCCCGGCCGCGCTCGCCGCACACCTGCTGGCCGCGCTCACCCCGGCCGTGCGGGAGACGCGGACCGTCGTCACCGGGCCGGCCGCCGCGGGCCAGGACGTCGCCGTCGTCGGCCTCTCCTGCCGCTTCGCCGGCGGCAGCGACACCCCGGAGAAGTTCTGGCAGAACCTCGTCCAGGGCAAGGATCTGGTCCGCGAGGTCCCACCGGACCGCTGGACCGCCGCCGACTACTACGACCCCGACCGCACCGCGCCGGGCAAGGCGTACACGCAGCAGGGCGCGTTCGTCGACGACATCGCCGGCTGGGACGCGGCGTTCTTCGGCCTCTCGCCGCAGGAAGCGCGACGGCTCGACCCGACCTTCCGGCTGCTCATGGAGCTGGTGTGGGAAGGCATCGAGGACGCCGGGCTCACCGCCGACGAACTGCGCGGCAGCCGCACCGGCGTGTTCGCCGGGCTGATCGACACCATGCAGTACAGCATGCGGCAGCTCGAAGCCGACGGCATGGACGCGGCCGACGACCCCTACTTCGGCCTCGGCAGCTCGCTTTCCGCCGCCGCCGGGCGCATCGCGCATCTGCTCGACCTGCGCGGGCCCTGCCTGACCGTCGACACCGCCTGCTCGTCGGCGCTGAGCGCGGCGCATCTGGCCGTGCAGAGCCTCCGGCGCGGCGAATGCGACATCGCGATCGTCGGCGCCGCGTCGGCGATGATCAACCCGGACGTCTTCATCCAGTCCTGCAAGATGAGCATGCTCGCCGTCGACGGCCGCACCAAGACCTTCGACGAGAGCGCCGACGGCTACGTCATCGGCGAGGGCGGCGGCGTCGTCGTGCTCCGCCGGGCGGGCGAGGTCGGCCCATCCCACCGGACCCGCGCGGTCATCCGCGGCACCGCGACCAACCAGGACGGCCGCAGCAACGGGCTCACCGCGCCCAACCGCGCGGCGCAGAACGCGGTCATCCGCGCGGCGCTGGCCGACGCCGGGGTCACCCCCGACGAGATCGGTTTCGTCGAGGCGCACGGCTCCGGCACGCAGCTCGGCGACGCGATCGAGTTCACCGCGCTCGGCGAGATCTTCGGCGAACGGAACGCGCCCGAGCCGCTCTACGTCGGCGCCGTCAAGACGAACGTCGGCCACACGCTCGCCGCGGCCGGTATGGCCGGGCTGATCAAAACCGTGCTGTCGCTGGAAAACGGCACCCTGCCGGGCAACCTGCACATGAGCACGCCGAACTCGGTGGTCACCGTGGACGGCACCGTGCGCCCGGTCCCCGCCGCGCGGCCGTTCCCGGCCAACGGCGCCGGGATCCTGCGTGCGGGCGTCAGCTCCTTCGGCTGGTCCGGCTCGAACGTGCACTTCGTCCTCGACCAGGCCGCGCCCGCGCCGATGCCCGCCCCGGGCCCGGACTGGCAGCTGCTCACGGTTTCCGGCCAGAGCGAAGCCGGTCTGCGCGCCAACGCGGAGGCGCTGGCCGGAAACCTGACCGGAGAACTGGCCGACGTCGCCTTCACCACCCAGGCCGGGCGTAGCGCGCTCCCGCTTCGTAAGGCGGTGCTGGTGCGCGATCACGCCGACGCCGTCGCGGCCCTGCGCGCGGTCACCGGCGGCGAGGTCGTCACCGACAAGCGGCGCTTCGGCCTGCTGCTGCCCGGCACCCGCCGCGCGTGGCAGGGCACCACCGACGAGCTGTACCGCACCGAACTCGCGTTCCGTGCCGCGATCGACGAATGCGCTGCCCTGCTGGACGGCCGCGTCGATCTGCTCGGCGCGCTCTACGGCATGGCCCAGGCCGACGAACGGGCCGTGGTCTTCGCCGTCGAGTACGCCTTCACCCGGTTGCTGACGGCGTGGGGTCTCGAACCGGCCGTGCTGCTCGGACGCGGGACCGGCGAATGCGTCGCCGCGGTCGCTGCCGGGCTGTTCGGCCTCGCCGAGGGCCTCGAACTCGCGCTCGGTGGACCCGTTCCGCAGGCGGGAACCCCGGCGGTGCCGGTGATCTCGCCGCGTACCGGCACGGTGCTCACCGCCGCCGAGGCCGCCGACCCGGCGCACTGGCGGATCGCGGACGAGCGTTTCGAAGACGGCCTGCTGGCGCTGGCCAAGTACGCCGGTGTGCTGGTCGAAGCCGGGCTCGGCGACGACGGCGCCGTGGCGGCCGGCCGCTATCTGCCGCAGACGCCGGTCGTCTCGCTGTTGCCGGAGCCGGTACCCGGGGCCGGACGACAGGCTTGGCTGACCGCGCTCGGCGCGCTCTGGGAGCACGGCGTCCAGATCGGCTGGGCGGACGGCGCCGGACCGGACCGCCGGTTCGTTTCCCTGCCCGGCTACCGCTTCCAGCGCACTCGCTACTGGCCGGAGGTCGCTTCTCGTGGTGGCGGCTGGTCGCTGTCGCAGATGTCCACCGGTGAGCCGCGGCCGGAGACGCCGGTCCGTGACGGGCTGGCCGCGCACACGCCGACGTGGCGCCGGGACAGCACGCGCCGGGTGCCCGCGACGCCGGGCGACCTGGTCCTGTTCGCCGAGCCGGGCTCGTTCGCCGACGGCTTCGCGGCCGCGGCGGAGGCCGCCGGACACCGCGTCACGGTCGCCTCCGAGATCACGCGCCAGGTGCTCGCCGGGGACGGTCCACTCCGGATCGTGCACGCCCTCGGGCTCACCGCCAGCGGCCTCGAATCCGGCTTCTACAGCCTCTTGGAACTCGGCAAGGCCATCGGCGCCGAATGCGCCGCTCGCCGGGTCGACCTGCTCGCGCTGGGACACGGCGGCTTCGACGTCCTCGGCGGGGACGCCACCGACGCCTTCGCCCCGACCATCGCCGCGACGGCAGACGCGATCGCCGCCGAGTACCCGTCGGTCCACGCGCAGTACGCGGACTTCGACCGCGCCGGCGAAAATGCAGCCCAGGCCCTGCACGAACTCGATCTCCTGGCGGCATCCACAGTGGACACAGTGGATGGCGTCGCGGTCGCCGCTTGGCGAGGCGGACGGCGCTGGCTGCGCGGCTTCGACGTCGTCGAGCTGCCCGAAACCGACGACGCACTGGCCTGGAAGCCCGGCGGGACCTACCTGATCACCGGCGGGCTCGGCGTGCTCGGCCTGGCGTTGGCCAGGCGGCTCGCGCCGCTGGGCGTGAATCTCGCGCTGGCAGGCCGCTCCGAACTGCCGCCGGAGGAGACCTGGGACGCCTGGATCTCCGACCACGGTGTCGACGACCGCACGAGTGAAGTCCTGCTGGCGGTGCGCGATCTGCGTGCCCTCGGTGCCGACGTCCTGACGCTGCGAGCCGACGTCAGCGCTCCCGGCGAGGCCGCCGCGCTGCTGGCCGAGGTCCGCGGCTACTTCGGTTACCTCGACGGCGTCGTGCACGCCGCCGGGATCGCCGGTGGCGGCCTGCTGCAGAACAAGACCCGCGAGCAGGCGGCCGCGGTGCTGGCGCCGAAGATCGACGGCACCCTCGCCCTGACCGACGCGCTGCGCGTCGAACCGGTCGACCTGCTGGTCCTGTACTCCTCGACGGTGACGCTCACCGTCGGCGTCGGCGAGATCGACTACTCCGCGGCCAACGCCTTCCTCGACGGGGTCGCCTCGGCCTCGGCGGGGGGACGTGGTCCGGCGAAACAGGTCGTGTCGGTCGCGTGGGGTCCCTGGCAGCTGGACGCCTGGACGTCGTCCGGGCTCTCGGGGTCCGCCGAAGCACAGGAGGGATCCCGCAAGTTCCGCGAGGAGTTCGGCATCGGCGCCGAGGAAGGCACCGAACTGCTCTCGCGGATCGTCGCCTCCGGCGAGCCGCTGGTGACGGTGCTGCCGCTCCCGCTGACCGACGTGCTGGCCGCGCTCGCCCGGATGGGTTCGGTCGACGCGCTGGTCGGCGCCGACGCCGCGATCCCCACCGGCGAGCGGTACCCGCGGCCCGAACTGCGCACCGCGTATGTCGCCCCGCGCACCCCGGCGGAGGTGCGCGTCGCCGCCGCCTGGTGCGACTGCCTCGGCCTGGAAGAGGTCGGGGTGCACGACCCGTTCTTCGACCTCGGCGGCACTTCCCTGATCGGCCTGGTGCTGATCGGCCGCGTCGCCAAGGAGTTCGGCGTCGAACTGGCGCCGGCGAGCCTCTTCGAGAAGCCGACCATCGCCGAATTCGTCACGCTCCTCGGTGAACCCGGCGCGCCGCAGGTGGCCGCCGAACCCGCCGAAGACGTCTCCGCCCGCGGCGAACGCCGCCGCGCCCGCACCGCGAAGCTCCGCAATCGCCCGAGCCGGACCGGAAGGTGAACCACCCCATGACCACGCGAGAACGGGACACCGGCGACGACATCGCGATCGTCGGCATGGCCGGGAACTTCCCCGGCGCCCCCGACATCGGCAAGTTCTGGGCCGACCTGTGCGCCGGCCGCGACGGCATCACCCGGATGACCCGCGCCGAACTGCTCGCCGCGGGCGTCCCCGCCGAAGTGGCCGACGATCCCGCGTTCGTCCCCGCGGCCGGCCTGCTGCCCGGGATCGACCGCTTCGACGCCGACTTCTTCGGCTACAACCGGACCGACGCCGAGCTGCTCGACCCGCAGCACCGGCTGTTCCTCGAATGCGCGTGGCACGCGCTGGAGGACGCGGGCGTCGACCCGGACCGTATCGAAGGCCTGGCGGGGGTGTTCGCCGGCGGTGCTCCGAGCACCTATCTGCTGTCGAACCTGCTGTCCAACGACGTCACCGCGCTGACCGTCGGGCCGGACCAGCTGATCCTGCAGAACGAGAAGGACCTGATCGCGTCCCGGCTGTCGTACGCGCTCGACCTGACCGGCCCGTCGATCAGCGTCCAGAGCTGTAGCTCGACCGCGCTCGCCGCCGTCGCGCAGGGCTGCTCCAGCCTGCTCACCGGCGAGTCCGACCTCGTGGTCTCCGGCTCGGTTTCCGTTGTCGTGCCCCAGGAACCGGGCTACCTCTACCGCGAGGGCAGCCGGTTCGCCCCCGACGGGATCAACCGGATCCTCGACGCGGGCGCCAACGGCAAGGTCCCCGGCAACGGTCTCGGCGTCGTCGTGCTGCGGCGGCTGGACGACGCGCTGGCCGACGGCGACCGGGTCTACGCGGTGATCCGCGGCTGGGCCATCCACCACGAGGGCAACCGCGCGCGGCAGGGGTTCAACCTGCCGGGCGTGCCCGGTCAGGCCGCCGTCGTCGCCGAGGCGATGGCCGCCGCCGACGTCGAACCGGCCGAGATCGACCACATCGAAGTGTCCACTTTGGGCACTCCGTTCGGTGACGTCGCCGAGATCTCGGCGCTGCAGAAGATCTTCGACGTCGACGACGTCGAGCGGATCACGCTCGGCTCGATCGACGCGAACCTCGGGCACATCAACCAGGCGGGTGGCATCGCCCGGCTGATCAAGGCAGCGCTGGCGCTGCACCACGAGAAGCAGCCGCCCGCGGTCAACTTCGAGAAGCCCAACGCGCAGCTGGCCCTCAGCGGTGACAAACTCGTCGTGCCGACGGAACTGACCGACTGGCCGCGCGGTGAGCGGCCTCGGCTGGCCGGGGTCAGCGCATACGGCTTCGGCGGCACCGACGCCCACGTCGTCATCGAGGAAGCGCCGGAGGACTGCCCGGAGCGTCCCGCGGCCCGGCCGTATCAGCTGCTCACCTGGTCAGCGCGGACTCCCGAAGCGGCCGACGCGATGACCGGCAGGCTCGCCGCCGACAGTCCTGAATGGACAGATCTCGCCGACGTCGCCTACACGCTGCACAACGGGCGAAAGGCGTTCGAGCACCGGCGGATGACGGTCGTGTCCTCTGTGGACGACGCCGCCGACGCGTTCGGGTCCGAGACCCGGGTGGTCGCCGAAGCGGACTCGAAGCCGAGGAAAGCGGGCTTCCTGCTCGCCGGTGTCGGTGAGCAGTACCGCGGCATGGCCGGCGGGCTGTACGAGAGCGAGCCGGAGTTCAAGGCCGCCGTCGACGAATGCGCCGCGCTTTTCAAGTCTCATCTCGGCACCGACCCGACGGCGAGCCTGCACGGCGACCGCGGTTCCGACGGCGGGGATCTGGCCCGGTTGCTGGGCCGCGTCACCGACGCCGAGGACGCGTCGCCGTCCGTCACCCAGCCCGCCGTGTTCACCCTCGGCTACGCGCTCGGCCGTCTCCTGCGCGCCTGGGGTCTCCAGCCCTCCGTGCTCGCCGGGTACAGCGTCGGCGAGTTCGCCGCCGCCGCGCTCGCGGGCGCCCTGACGCTCGAAGAAGCCACCGCGCTGGTGGCCACCCGCGCGAAGCTGATCGAGAAGCTGCCCGAAGGCACGATGGCCGCGATCCCGCTGGGCGCCGCCGAACTCACCGCGCTGGTGGGCGACGTGACCGCGTTCGGTGTCGACGTCGCCGCGCTGAACGGGCCGCGGATGATCGTGGTGTCCGGCTCGGGCGACGGCGTCGAGAAACTGGCCGCCGCGCTCGCCGAACACGGCGTCCCGGCCCGGCCGCTGCGCACGACCCACGCCTTCCACTCGCGTGCCCTGCGCCCCGCCGCCGCCGAACTGACCGCTTGGGCACGGAAGAACCTCACCCCGCGCGAGCCCGAAGTGCCCTACCTGTCGAACGTCACCGGCGCGCCGATCACCGCGAAGCAGCTCAACGATCCCGGGTACTGGGCCGAGCACATGTGCCGTCCCGTGCGGTTCGCCGCGATGATCGAGCATCTTGCCAGTACTTCCCCGGATACCGTGTTGCTGGAGCTGGGAGCCGGGCAGTCGCTCGGCTCGATGTTCCGCGGTCACCCCGATTTCCCGCAGACCTCGTGGCCGCTGCTGGTACCCACCCTGCCCGGCGAGGCCGACCCCCGCCAGGACACGGCCGTGCTCACCGAAGCGCTCGGCCGGGCCTGGCTTTCCGGGGCGGACATCGACTGGCGGGCCTATCACGACGGCCGTGACCCGCGGAAGACCACGTTGCCCGGTTATCCGTTCCAGCGCGACCGCTACTGGATCGAACCGACCCAGGCCGCCGCCGACATCGCGCTCGGCGCCCGGTCCACCCGGCCGGTCTACCTGATCGAAGGCGAACTCGACGTCACCGCCCGGGATCTGGCCGCCCGGCTGGGCGCCGACCTGGGCGCGACCGTCGTGTTCGCCGAAGAGCACCCCGGCGGCGCCGACGCGGTGCGGGCCGCCCACGGCCGGCTCGACGGCGTGCTGGACCTGACCACGAGCAACGCAGCCAAGGAGGAACGATGACCCTCGTCGGAGTCGTCGGCGCCGGTGTGATGGGCACCGGGGTCGCGCAGAATCTCGCCACCAGCGGCCACGAGGCCGTGCTCATCGAGGTCGACCCGGGCAAGCTGGCCGACGCCCGCGACCGGATCGAACTCGAATGCCGGATGAGCCGGATGCTCGGCGGTCCGGAGATCGACGCGGCCGCCGTGCTCGGCCGGATCACCTTCGGCACCGAACTCGACCTCCTCGCCGAAGCCGAGGTCGTGATCGAGAACATCACCGAGAACTGGGACCTGAAGTCCCGCCTGTACCCGAAGCTCGACGAGGCCTGCAAAGCCGACACGGTGTTCGTCGTCAACACCTCCGCCATCCCGATCACCAAGGTCGCCGCGCTCACCCAGCGCCAGGACAAGGTGATGGGCGTCCACTTCATGAACCCCGTGCCGATGAAGCCGTCGTGCGAGTTCATCCCCGGCTACCACACCAGCGAGTCCACCAAGGACATCGTCCGCGAGCTGCTGCTGTCGATGGGGAAGAAGCCGATCCCGGTCAACGACGCCTCCGGGTTCGTCTCCAACCGCGTGCTCATGCTCACCGTCAACGAGGCCGCTTTCCTCGTCCACGAAGGAGTCGCGGACGCGGAGACGGTCGACGAGGTGTTCCGCGGCTGCTTCGGGCATCCGATGGGCCCGCTCGAGACCGCCGACCTGATCGGCGTCGACACGATCCTGTACAGCGTCGAGGTCCTCTACGACGAGTTCAACGACAGCAAGTACCGGCCCTGCCCGCTGCTCAAGCAGATGACCGCGGCCGGGCTGCACGGCCGCAAGAGCGGCAAGGGTTTCTACAACTACAGCGGCTGACCACCTCCCTTTGACAAGAAAGGCATCCACCATGTCGCAGGACGTCCGCGGCGAGATCCGCGCCTTCATCGGGGCGAAGTTCCCCAGCCTGTCGTTCACCGACGAACAGGACATCTTCGCACTGGGTTTCGTGAACTCGCTGTTCGCGATGGAGCTGGTCATGTTCATCGAGAAGGCGTTCGCCACGCGGATCCCCAACGAGGAACTGAAGCTGGACAACTTCCGCGCCGTCACGCGGATGACCGAGCTGGTCGAGCGGCGCACCGCCGCGGCCGCGCACTGAACGGGAGAAAGACGTGAGGGCGAGGACACGGCCCGAAACACCGGAAGTCGAGGTGGTCGGGCGTTTCGTCGACGAGGAGGTCTGCCCGCAGGCGGACGCGTGGGACCGGGCCGAGAACATCCCCGGTGACGTGCTGCGGCGGGTCGGGGAACTGGGACTGTGGGCCCCGTTCCTGCCCGCCGAGGCGGGCGGCGCCGGGCTGGACATGGTCACCCTCGGGCGGCTGCACGAGGAGGTCGGCCGCGGCTGTTCGTCGCTGCGGAGCCTGCTCACCGTGCACACCATGGCGACCGCGACGGTGCAGCGCTGGGGCGACGACGAGCAGCGCGAACGCTGGCTGCCCGTGCTCTCGGAAGGCACGACACTGGGCGCGTTCTGCCTGACCGAACCGGACCACAGCGGCAGCGACTCGACAGCCGCCGGAACCGTGGCTGTCGCCGAGAACGGCGTCTGGACGTTGCGGGGCCGCAAGACCTGGATCACCGGCGGCCAGGTCGCCGGACTGTTCCTGGTGTTCGCCGGCACGGCCACCGGGATGAGCGCGTTCCTGGTGCCCTCGGACCATCCGGGAGTCCGCGTGACCCCGGTCCGGCACATGCTCGGCACCACCGCGAGCATGCTGGCGACCATCGAGTTCGACGACGTCCGGCTCGACCCGTCCGCGCTGGTCGGGCCGCCGGGCTGGGCCGCGGGCACGGTGATGACCGGCGCGCTCGACCTCGGACGCTACAGCGTGGCGTGCGGCTCGGTCGGGATCGTGCGAGCGGCGCTCGCCGCGTCGGCCGCCTACACGTCGGCGCGTTCGGCGGGCGGCGGGCTGCTGCGGGATCTGCCGCAGATCCGCGCCAAGATCAGCGAAATGGTCACCGCGCGCGACGCCGCGCGGCTGCTGTGCGAGAAGGCGGGCAGGCTCAAGGACGCGGGCGACCCGGCGACCATCATGGCGACCTGGGTGGCCAAGTACTTCGCGTCCACGGCCGCGGCCAAGGCGGCTTCGGACGCGGTCCAGATCCACGGCGCGAACGGCTGCGGCCCCGACTACCCGGTGGCCCGGCTGTACCGCGACGCGAAAGTCATGGAGATCATCGAGGGCAGCACCCAGATCCAGGAGCTGACCATCGCGGACGAGGCCTACCGGGAGGTGTCGGGATGACCGAGATCTTGGAGAAACCCCAGCGGGGCCGCATCAAATGCGTGGTGTGGGACCTGGACAACACGGTGTGGGACGGGACCCTGCTCGAAGACGGCGAGGTCACCGTGCGCCCCGAAGTGGTCGCGGAGATCCGGCGGCTCGACGAGCTGGGCGTGCTGCATTCGGTGGCCAGCCGCAACGACCACGAAGCGGCGATGGCGCGGCTGAAGGCGGCCGGGCTCGACGAGTACTTCCTGTACCCGCAGATCAGCTGGAACCCCAAATCCGGTTCGGTGGAAAGGATCGCGAAGGCGCTCAACATCGGCCTCGACGCGATCGCGTTCGTCGACGACCAGCCCTTCGAACTGGAGGAGGTCGCGCACGCGCTGCCGTCGGTCAAGACCGTCGACGTCGCGGACCTGGGGGAGACCCTGGCGTCGGAGGAGTTCCGGCCCAAGTTCGTCACCGACGAGTCGAAGGTGCGCCGCGAGCTCTACCGCGCGGCCGCCGTACGGGAGCAGATCGAGCACGACCACGAGGGCACCAGCGAGGAATTCCTGTCCACTTTGGACATGAAGTTCACGATCGCCCACGCCCAGCGGGAGGATCTGCAGCGGGCCGAGGAACTGACCGTCCGCACCAACCAGCTCAACTCGACCGGCCGCACCTACTCCTACGAAGAGCTGGACGAACTACGGACCTCGCCCGACCACGTGCTGCTCGTCGCCTCCCTTTCGGACAAGTACGGCGGTTACGGCAAGATCGGCCTGGCGCTGGCCGAACGCGGCGCGGAGGCCTGGCACCTGCGGATGATGCTGATGTCGTGCCGCGTGATGTCGCGCGGGGTCGGCACGGTCCTGCTCAACCACATCATGGGGCTGGCGAAGGAAGACGGCGCGAAGCTGCGCGCGGACTTCGTCGAGACCGGGCGCAACAGGGTCATGTACGTGACCTACGCGTTCGCGGGTTTCTCCGAGATCTCACGGGACGGCGACAGGCTCGTCCTGGAGTCCGACCTGAGCACGATCCAGCCACCGCCGCCCTATCTGACGATGGAGCTGCGATGACCGCACCGATCACGGCGCGGCCCTGGCTGCCCGGCGGGGTCCCGCCGGGCGGGGTGACGAAGCTGTTCTGTTTCCCGCACGCCGGAGCGAGCGCGGCGGTCTACCGGGAATGGGTCCTCGCGGCGGGCGACGAGCTGGTCGTCCTGCCGGTCCAGCTGCCCGGCCGGGCCGAACGCGGCCGTGAGACCCCGCACGAAGACGTCGAAAGCCTTGTCGAGGCAGCGATCGACGGCCTTGGTGACGCGCTGACCGGGGACTTCGCGTTCTTCGGGCACAGCGTCGGCGCCCTGACCGCGTACCTGCTCACCCGCCGGCTCGCCGAGCGCGGGGCCACGCTGCCGAAGCACCTGTTCGTATCGGGAAGGGCAGCACCGCAGCTGCCCGACACCCGGCTTCAGCTGCGGGCGCTGCCGGACGAGCGGCTCGCCGCCGAACTGCACGCTCTCGGCGGGCTGCCGGACGTCCTGCGGCGCGAACGGGACCTGCTGGCGATGTTCCTGCCGTTGATGCGGGCCGATCTGGCCGTCAACGAGACGTACCGGCACGTGCCGGGGGAGTCGCTGCCGGTGCCGCTGACCGTGTTCGGTGGTGACCGCGACCCGCGGGCCGATCTGGACGAACTGGCGGCGTGGCTCGAACTCGCCGCCGACTCGGCGATGGTCACCTATCCGGGCGGGCACTTCTACCTCGAACAGCGCGTACCGGAGCTGCTGGGTGTGATCCACCGGAAGCTGGGCCGATGACGACGCAGTGGTTCCCGGCCTGGAAACAGCCTTCGGGCGCGCTGGGCGAACGGCTCCGCCCCGGCCGGGACGCGCACGTGTGGCGAGTCCCCCTCGCGCGGGTGCTCGCGCCGGGCTCGGCCGAGGCCTACGGCCTGCTCGGCGCGCTGTCCGAAGACGAGTTGCGCCGGGCGGCGGCCATCACGGTGGACGAGGAACGGGCCCGGTTCCTGGCCTCGCACGTCGCCCTGCGAGACATCCTCAGCTCATACACCGGCACTCCGCCGACCGCGCTGCGGTTCACTCGCGACGGTGACCGTCCGGCTTTGGCCGGTACGACGGGGATCGAGTTCAGCCTGTCCCGTTCCGGCGCGCTGGCGCTGGTCGCGGTCGCCGCAGGGGTCCGGGTCGGCGTCGACGTCGAAGAGGTCCGGGAGGTCGACCACGACGGTCTCGCCGCGCGGACGCTGCGCCCGGAGGAGGCCGCCGCCGTACGCGAGCCGCTGACCTTCTTCCGGTACTGGACCTGCAAGGAGGCCTATCTCAAGGTCGACGGCACCGGCCTGGCCGGACTGCCGGGACCTTCCTTCACTCTCACCGGCGGCGACGTCGAACTCGATAACCGTCCTGAATGGACGATCACGGAACTGGACGCCGGCGCCGGCCACGCGGCCGCGCTGGCCGTCCCGGCGCGACCGGTCACCGTGCGCGCCTTCGACTGGCTCCCCGGCAGGCCGCGACCGGCCGTGGTGCACCGGAAAGGCGGAGTGAAATGAGCGACCCGAAAGCGGAGCTCGAAGCGTTCATCCAGACCACGGAGTTCAGCTGCCTCGGCGCTCGCGCGGCGTTGAAGAAGGGCTCGATCGTCCACGGCCACTACCCGGCGCTGGGGGATCCGGAATCGGCGCGTGCCCACTACCGCGACATCCTCGGCTACGCCCGCGACATCCGGCCCACGTTGTCGGACAAGAGCTTCCGCACTTTCGTCTCCACTTTCGAGGAGCCTGGCGGGATCCTCGACGAGGAAGAGCACGAACGCCTGCTGTGGCGCCATCTCCAGCTCATGCACGACATCGACAGCCGGACCTACGGCCTCGACGAAGGCGCGACGTCCGATCCTGACGAGCCGAACTTCGGCTTCCACGTGGCGGGGCACTCGTTCTTCGTCGTCGGAATGCACCCGGGCGCTTCCCGGGCGAGCCGCCGGTACCCCCGGCCGGCGATCGCGTTCAACTCGCTGATGCAGTTCATGTTGCTGGGCGACAAGTTCTTCTCGATGCAGGACGCGATCCGCAAACGCGAGACGACCAACAACGGCTCGGTCAACCCGAGCTTCACCACCTACGAGTACCAGATGCCGTCCCGCCACTTCTCGGGCCGGATGACCGAAGAGGACTGGAAGTGCCCGTTCACCTCGCGGCACGAGCCCTCGTCGGTCAAGTACACCTCGGACGTGATGCAGCGCCCCACCGGCTGATCCCGTCACGCCGTGCGCCCCCGGCAGCTTCGGCGACCGGGGGCTCGTCGTTCTGTCCTGGCTGATGGCAAGTCCGTGAAGGCCTCCTTCCCTACTCTCAAGGTAGGGAAGGAGGCCTTCACGGACTTCAGGCGAGGGCTTCGACGCGTCGCACTGTCGGGCGGCAGAGCAGCGCGGTGCGGGTCGCGCGCGGGATCCGCTGGTAGACCAGCTCCCGCAGCGTCGCGCGGCGGAACGTGTAACCGGCGTCGTCGTCCTCGCGCCGCAGCACCGAGAGGCTCGCGAGCCGGGACAGCGTCCCCTCGATCTCGGTGGTGTCCCGGCCGCAGACCGCGGCGACGTCCTCCGCGGTGAACGCGTCCCCGGTGAGGCTGGCCGCCTTCAGGAGGGATTTCTCGGCGGCGGGCAGGTTGTCGAGCTGCGCGGCGAGCGTCCGGCGGACCAGCGGGGGTGTCATCGCCTGGCCCAGTCCCGGAAACGGGGACGTCCTGCTGTGCACCCCCTGGGCGTACGCGTGCGCGAACCGGGGATTCCCGCCGATCCTGGTGATCAGGTCCTGCCTGCCGCGGATGAGCCGGGCGGTGCCGGGAAGCAGCTTGTCGAGCAGTTTGCCGACGGCGTCGTCGGAAAGCGGGGCGAGGCTGACCGTCGTCCCGCAGCGTTCGCCGTGTTCGGCTTCCAGTAGACCGGGCCGGGCGGACGCCACGATCAGGACCGGCAGTCCCGCACAGGCTTCCCCGAGCCGGTCGACCGCGTCCCGTGTCTCGAGGTCGGCGCGGTGCAGGTCGTCGGCCAGCACCACCAGCGGCCCGTAGGCGGTCAGCTCACCGGCAGCGGTCCGAAGCGCCGCGTCGCCGCCCTCGGTGCGCAGCCGCGAGGCGGTCTGGGGGAGCAGTCCCGGGACGACGGCGAACGCTTCGGCGACGTCGGCCCCGGCGTCCAACACCCGGATCCGGGGTTGCTCGGACAAGGTCTCGGCGAACTCGGCGAGGAGCCGGCTCTTGCCGATCCCGGGCTCGCCGAGCACCGTCACCCGATGCGGGCGGCCGCCGCGCTCGACGAAACCGAGAAGATGGCTCAACAGATCGAGGTCGTGCTCGCGGCCGACGAAGCCGCCGGGATCGGCGGGCTCCGCCACCGGGCGCTGGCGGGCCGAAACGGCGTGCCACCAGCCAGGCGAGTCTTCGGAAGCCTCGTGCACCACGGCGGGCTCTGAGGCCTCGCGGACCGCGTCCGACACCCGGATCCGGCCTTCGGGCGCGCGCAGCGCCGAGCGGACACAGCGGTCCAGCACGGGACCCGCGACCTGCCCGGGGCCGGCGGCGGTGAACTCGACGAGGACGTCACCGCTGTCGACGCCGATCTGGGTGGCGATCCCGGCCGTGGCCAGCCGGTCGAGGATCCGCAGCGCGGTCCGGGTCGCGTGGACGGCGTCGTCGTCACCGGTGCGGGGGAGGCCGAACAGGGCCAGCACGACCGGGCCGGATTCCCCGGGCAGATGCGCGCCCGCGGCGAGAGCCTCTTCCTCGACGACGGTCCGCAGTCGCGCCTGCACCTCGACGGCCTCTTCGGGGTCGTCGTCCGGTGTGGCGGCGAGGGCGACACCGATCGCGACGACCGGCTTCCGCTCGCTTTCGACGGGTTCCGTGCGCGGGAGCGCGATCACCGGGGCGGGCGTGAACGGCAGCGGCTCGACCACCGGAGCGGGCTCGGCCGCCGGTACGGGTTCGGGCCGCGGCGCCGGTTCCGGCCGCCGGGTGAGCAGGGTTTCGTCGTGCTGGAGGATCGCGCGCTCCAGTTCGCGCAGTTCCTTGCCCGGCTCCAGGCCGAGGCCCTCGGCGAGGCTGGCCCGCGTCGCGCGGTAGACCTCGAGGGCGTCGACGTGACGGCCGCAGCGGTAGAGCGCGGTCATGAGCTGGGCGTTGAGCCGCTCACGGTTCGGGTTGGCCTCCGCCATCCCGCGCAGGTCGGTGAGCACCTCGTGGTGGTGTCCCCGGTCCAGCTCCAGCCCGAAGAGATCCTCGTGGACGGCGATCCGCTGGTCCTCCAGCGCGACCAGTTCGGGCCACACCACGCCGGTCTCGGTGAGGTCGGCGAGCACCGGGCCACGCCACAGCGCGAGCGCGTCGCGGTAGGCCGAGACGGCCCGATCGACGTCGCCGCCCGCCTGCGCCGTCCGGCCGTCGGCGGCGAGCCGCCGGAAGCGGGAGACGTCGACCTGGTCGCTGTCGACACGCAGCAGGTAGCCGGGCGCGTGGGTGAGCAGCATGGCCTGCTCGGCGGCGCCGGTCCGCTGGGCCAGCGTGGCGCGCAGGCCCGAAACGGCGTTCTGCACCATCTTGCGCGCGGTGGCGGGGATCTCGTCCGCCCAGATCGCCTGCAGCAACGTGCTGGTGGCGATGACCTCGTTGTGGCGCAACAGGAGATAGGCGAGTACGGCCCGCTGGGTCGCCCCGCGCAGCACGACCGGACGTCCGTCGTGCACGACGTTGAAGGGGCCGAGGAGATCGAAACGCACGGGGTCACCACCTTGCTTGGAACTTGCGAAGACGATCTCCACCGTGGCCCCGCACCCCGCCTCCCGACAACGCTGTGGCGCGGATACTGGCTCGGTGCCAGTGGCACCCGAGAACGATGCCAGTTACCGCCCGATGTGTTGACAGTGGACGTTCCCACTGCTAGACGCGCGCGCCCACTCCCGCATTTAGTCACCTACTTGCGAGGCTTCCGGGCGCGTGAAGGCCTCACTGATCGCAAGTAGGTGACTAAATGCGGGAGGAATCAGGTGCGGTAGTCGCCGGTCAGGATCGCCGCCGCGAGTTCCACCCGGGACGTGTACCCGGTCCGGGAGAACAGCCGGCTGAGCCTGCCTTCCACGCTCTTCTCGCTGGTTTCCAGGACGACTGCCAGCTGCCGGTTGGTGAGTCCTTCGGCGACGAGGATCGCCAGCAGCCGTTCGTTCTCGGCGGTCGTCTCCGTCCGGCCAGGTCCGGCGAAGCCGTTGTCGCGCAACAGCTTCCGCAGTCGGCCGCGCCAGAACCAGGCGCCGACCTCGCCGAACAGTTCGTACGCCTCGGTCCAGGACTGTTCCGGCCGGTGCCCGGCGAGGCCCGCCTGCAGGAGGGTCATCGCCGACTCGTACGGGACGTCGCGGCGTTCGCGCGCGATGGCCGCGGCGCGCCGGGCGGAGGCGGGCTCGCGATGGACCGCCGCGCGGGCCAGGTAGTGGTTCTGGTGCGCGCGGGCGGTGTCGAGCTGGGTCGCCGTGCGCGCCGCGCGCCGCACCCAGTGTTCCCCTTCGCGCTGCTTGTTCCGCGCCAACGCGGAGCGCGCCAGGTCGGCCCAGAGGTCTTCGGTGCCCAGGACGTAGCCGCCCGCGTCGGCGCTGCGCGCGGCCGAGTACAGCAACGCGTCGGCGCCTTCGGTGTCGCCGAGTTTGCTGAGCACGGTGAACTCGGCGTGGTCGAGTGTGTGCCGCATCCCGGAGGGACGGCTGTCGGCGGCGAGTGTCCTGGCACGTGAGAGCCAGCCCTGCGCGCCGAGGATCCGAATCGCGCATTGTGTCAGCAGATAGTGCAGCGGCCGCGCCGGATCGGTGCCGCCCAGCATGGTCCGGCGGGCCAGTTCCATCGCCTCGGGCCAGTCCCCGCCCAGGTAGTTCAGCGCGAACCGGTTGGCGATGGGCAGTTGTTCGGCGTTCAGCCCGGACTCGGTGATCCGCCGTCGCGCCTGCCGGAGGTCCCCCAGCTGCAACAGCATTTCCACTTCGAACCGGTACTGTTCGACCTCGTACTGCGGCAAATGCGTGGACCGCCACAGTTCCGGGTGCGCCATGAGGGTGTGCAGCTGGGACGTGTCGCCGAGCACGACGCCGCAGGCCGCGAGGAACATCGTGCCGAAGTCGGCGGTGATGTGGTTGCTCCCGGTCCACACCGCGCGTTCCCGTTCGAGCAGGTCGCGCGTCTCGATCCAGCGATGGTTCAGCAGCAGGGCGTACGCCCGGTTGACCACCATCAGGGCGGGGTCGTCCGGCAGCACCGGGGACGCGCCCGCGGCGATCTCGGCGAGCTCACCCAGATCACCGCGGGCGGCGAGCCCGGAGATGAACACCGTCGACAGTTCCTGCGCCTGCGCCGGTTCGAGGTGGCCGAGATGTTTGCAGAGCACCTGCCGCGCGCAGTCCCCGGCCTCGGCGGCCCGGTAGTGCAACGCCTTGGCCGAGCTCAGCATCATCAGCACGACGGTCCGCTCCGGCGGTTCGGTCACCCAGGCCAACGTGGCGTGGAGCCAGCGTTCCGCCTTGGCACCATCGGTGAACAGCACCCGCTCGCCGTTCTTGAGGAGCTCTTCCGACGCGCGGTGCGTGTCGACGAGTGACCCGGCCTGGGTGATCCAGTCGAGCACCAGATCCGGGTCGGAGGCGGACGCGGACCCCGACCACGCGGCGTGGACCGCCTGGGCGGCCAGGCTGCGGGTGGCGTACGGCCCGATCCCGGCCAGCAGGGCGTCCCGGACGGCGGGGACCCGGAACCGGTGTCCACCGTCCCGATCCCGCACGAGGACGCGTTCGGCGACGAGCCTGTCCAGCACCCCGTGGAGGTCGCTGTCCGGCCAGCCGAGCGCGGTCGCGGCCAGCCCGGCGGCCGAGGCGCCGAGCGGGCAGAGCACCGCCATCGTCTCGGCCACCTCCCGCACGCCGCCTGCCGCCCCGGTCACCGCGCGCAGGAGCGGATGGTCCTCGGTGGCCACCGGCTTGTCGACCCTGTCGACGCGGTAGGCGGTGCGGTCGACGATCCGCAGGGCACCGGCGGACCGGTAGCCGTGCACGAGCGCGGTCAGCGCGGCGGGGTTTCCCCGGGCCGCGGCGTGCAGTTCGCTCACCAGGCCGTCGTTCGGCAGCGCCGAGACCAGTCCGGTCAGCAGCGACCGCGACTGCGCTCGCGAAAGCGGCCGGAGGAACCGCAGCTTCGCGCGTCCGCCCGCCCGTAGCCGTGCGAAGGCGCCGCGCAGCGCGGGACTCCCGGAGAGGTCGTCCCCCGCGCCGATCCGCAGCGTCGCGACCACGCTGATCGGCGTCTCCGCCGAACACCGGTGCAGGAGCGGGCTCACCAGCCGGGCCGTGTGCTCGTCGAGCCACTGCGCGTCGTCGACCAGGACCACCAGCGGGGTCTGCGTGCGCAGGAGGGCGAACACGGCCGTCGCGATCTTCGCGACCGTTTCCGGGGTCGGCGTGGTCTCGCCCGCCCTGGCGAGCATGGCCAGCACCGATCGCCGCGCGGGCTCCTCCTCGGCGCGGTCCGCGCCGAGGAGGACGAGAAGCCGGAAGATCGCGCCGTAGGGGAGCGTCCGGTCGAGTTCGGCCAGCCGCAGTACCAGCACCTTGGCCGACGGGGTGAGCTCTTCGGCGAGCCTGTCGAGCACCGTGCCGCGGCCGCAGCCGGGCTCGCCCGCGAGCACCGTCAGCGGGGTCTCGCCGGGACCGGCGTCGTCCCGCAGGATCCCCACCTCCTCGATACGGACATCCGTCCGCAGTCCCGTCCCGGCGCCCGGGTGCCTGGTGCTCATGCGCCCAGTTCACCAGGATGGAGCCCGGCTGGCCGTCACCCAACCGTATGAACCATGCCGTCGGTACGGCCTCGGTCGACCAGCGCCCGGTAATTCGTTCCGGGTTCCGGCGGTTCTCCGGCCGTCGACAAACCGGCCGGTATGCTGAGAGTCCGCACGAGAAGGAGCCGGCCATGACACGAGCGACCACCCGGAAGGCCGAGGCGAGCGGCGAAGATCAGGCCGCCGTCCCGCGCCGTCTGCTGTCGCACGCCACGAAGCTCTTCGCCAAGAAGGGTTTCGACCGCACCTCCGTGCAGGAGATCGTCGAGGCGGCCGGGGTCACCAAGGGCGCGATGTACCACTACTTCGGCTCCAAGGACGACCTCCTCTACGAGATCTACGCCCGGGTGCTGCGTGCGCAGACCGAGCAACTGGAAAAGGTGGCCTCGAGCGAGGCTCCGCTGCGGGAGCGGTTGCGTTCCGCCGCCTCCGACGTCGTCGTCAGCACGATCGACAACCTCGACGACAACACGATCTTCATGCAGTCCATGCACCAGCTCAGCGTGGAGAAGCAGAAGGCCGTCCGCGCGGAACGCCGCAAGTATCACGAGCGGTTCCGCACGCTGATCGAAGAAGGCCAGGAGTCCGGCGAGTTCCGCGCGGACAAACCGGCCGACGTGATCGTCGACTTCTTCTTCGGCTCGGTCCACCACCTCGGTTCCTGGTACCGGCGTGGCGGCGCGCTCTCGGCCCGCCAGATCGGCGACCACTTCGCCGATCTCCTGCTGGCCTCGTTGCGACCCGAGTAGCGACAGGCGCTCAGCCCGGTGGCGCGGGCACCAGGCGTTCGACGAACAGGTCGAAGCGGCGTTCGAGCACCGTGCCCACCTCCCAATAGTCGCTGAAGGCGAGCAACCCTGTCGCCACTTCTTCGGCGGCGTCCGGAGGCCAGCCCTGGGCGGCCAGACTCGATCTCAACGCTTCGGTGTAGTCGGAATAGGTGAAGCCGGGCAGCTCCGCGACGAGCGCCGTCGTCGTCCCGCCGTGCGAGTTCAGCCCGCCGAACGACCGTCCGCAGCCGCAGTCGGAATCGGGCGAGCCCTCGCCGGCTTCACAGCACGGGGCGATCCAGATCAGTTCGCCTTCGACACAGAAGGAGAAGTCGTTCTCCCGCGTGCCCTGGGTCCTCGAGGTGGCCACGAGCAGTTTCATGATGACTCCCTGTTCGATCAGATGTTCGAACAAGGTGTACCGGCGGGGTACGACACTTTTCGGGCCGCACCCCGCCGGGGGAGATCAGGCGGGCAGGTCGATCAGCGGCGCGAGGGCCGCGCGATGCCGCCCAGGAGTGCCCAAGGCGATCTCGTCGCTCTTCGCCCGCTTCAGGTACAGGTGCGCCGGGTGCTCCCAGGTCATGCCGATCCCGCCGTGCAGCTGGATCGCCTCTTCGGCGGCGTGGACGGCGATGAGGGAGTTCCTCGCCTGCGCCACCGCGACGGCGATCGCGATGTCCTCGCCGGAAGCCAGGCAGTCGGCGGCGTAGCGCGCGGTCGCCCTGGCGTTGACCAGATCCGTGTACAGGTTCGCCAGCCGGTGCTTCAGCGACTGGAAGGACCCGACCTGGCGGCCGAACTGGTAGCGCTCCTTGAGGTAGCGCACCGTTTCGGTCAGGGCCCATTCGGCGATCCCGAGCTGTTCCGAAGCGAGCAGCCCCGCCGCGGTCAGGAGTGCCGTGTCGAGCGCGGATGTCGCCGCCGAGGCGACGGCGACGCGCTTCGCGGCCACGTTCTCCAAGGTGACGTCGGCGATGCGCCGGGTGAGGTCCAGGGAGATCGCCTCGGTGACCGTCACGCCCGCCGAAGCCGCGTCGACCGTGTACAGGCCGGGACCGTCGGGCCCCACTGCCGGGACGACGATCAGCTCGGCCACCGAAGCGTCGGCGACGCTGCGGACCTGGCCGTTGAGCGTGCCGTCGGCGGCCGCGGTGACCGTCGAGGGGAACTCGGCGCCGGGCGTGGTCGAGAGCGGTACGGCCAGCGCGCCGATGAGCGCGCCCGCGGCCAGTTTCCCGAGCTTTTCTGCCACTTCCGCCTGCGACGTGTCCGTCGCCAGCAGGGCGGACGTCGCCAGGACGGCACTGCCGAGATAGGGGACGGGGGCGACGCTGCGCCCGAGTTCCTCCATCACGACGGCGACTTCACGCGCCGACGCTCCGTGCCCGCCCAGCGCCTCCGGGACGGCGAGGCCCGCCGCGCCGAGATCGGCGGCGAGGGTGCGCCACAACGGCAGGTCGTACGGTTCCGCCGTCTCGGTCCTGGCGATCAGGGACGCCGGTTCCGCGCGGTCCTTGAGCAGGTCGCGGACGCTGGCGCGAAGGTCCTCTTCGACCTCGGAATACAGCAGGTCGCTCATCGGGGCAGGTCCTTCCAGGCGACGTCCTTGTCGATCCGCGGCTCGGACGGCAGCCCCAGCACACGTTCGGCGATGATGTTGCGCAGGACCTCCGAGGTGCCGCCCTCGATGGAGTTCCCCTTCGCGCGCAGATAGCGGTACCCGGCTTCGCGGCCGAGGAAGTTCACGCCGTCGGGACGCCGCATCGTCCAGTCGTCGTAGCGCAGGCCTTCGTCGCCGAGCAGTTCGATCTCCAGCCCGGACGCGGCCTGGTTCAGCTCGGAGAACGCGACCTTGACCGCGGAACCCTCCGGGCCGGGCGCGCCGGCGGCGAGTTGCTGCCGCAGCCGTGAACTCACCAGGCGCAGGCTTTCGCCCTCCACCCACAGTTTCAGCAGGCGATCGTGCAGTTCGGAGGTCCGCAGTTCCGGACGTTCTCGCCAGGTTTCCGTGAGGACGCCGACCATCCCGCCGTCGCGCGGGAACTCGGTCCCGCCGATCGCGACCCGTTCGTTCATCAGGGTGGTCTGCGCGACCTTCCAGCCCTCGCCGACCGCGCCGAGGCGGTGCGCGTCGGGAATGCGGACCTCGCTGAGGAAGACCTCGTTGAACTCGGCCTCGCCGGTGATCTGGCGCAGCGGCCGGACTTCCACGCCCGGAGCGGTCATGTCGCACAGGAAGTACGTCATGCCGCGATGCTTCGGCACGTCGGGATCGGTGCGGGTGACCAGGATCGCCCACTGCGACTTGTGCGCGCCCGACGTCCAGACCTTCTGCCCGGTGACCACCCAGTCGTCGCCGTCGCGCACCGCGCGGGTGCCCAGCGCGGCGAGGTCGGATCCGGCACCCGGCTCGCTGAACAGCTGGCACCACACCTCCCGCTCGGTCCACAGTGGACGAAGGAAGCGCTGGTGCTGTTCGGGTGTGCCGAAGGCGAGGATGGTGGGCGCGGCCATCCCGAGGCCGATCCCGATCCGCCGTTTGTCGTTGTCCGGCGCGCCCGCCGCCGCGAGCTCTTTGTCCACGACGGACTGCAGTGAGCGCGGCGCGTTCAGGCCGCCCAGTCCCTCGGGGAAGTGGATCCACGCCAGCCCGGCGTCGAACCGCGCGTCGAGGAAGTCCTGGCGCGGCGTGCTTTCCGGCGGATACGCGGCCAACAGCTCGGCCACGCTCCCCTTGAGTTCCTGAGGTGTCGTCACTTCTTCTCCCCGCGGTACTTCTTCAGTTCACGGTGCGCCAGCGAGCGCTTGTGCACCTCGTCCGGGCCGTCGGCCAGCCGCAGCGTCCGCACCTGCGCCCACATTTCGGCGACCGGGAAGTCCTGGCTGACCCCGCCCGCGCCGAACAGCTGCACGGCCTTGTCGAGGATCCACTCGACGGTGATCGGCGTGGAGATCTTGATCGCCTGGATCTCGGTGTGCGCGCCCTGGTTGCCGACGGTGTCCATCAGCCACGCGGTCTTGAGCACCAGCAGCCGCTGCTGCTCGATCTTGACCCGTGCTTCGGCGATCCAGTCCTGCACCACGCCCTGTTCGGCGATCGGCTTGCCGAACGTCTCACGCGCAAGCGCCCGGCGGCACATCAGTTCCAGTGCGCGTTCGGCCATGCCGATGGCGCGCATGCAGTGGTGGATGCGGCCGGGGCCGAGGCGGGCCTGCGCTACGGCGAACCCGTCGCCCTCGCCGGCGATGAGGTTCTCCGACGGCACGCGGACGTCCTCGAAGAGCACTTCGGCGTGTCCGCCGTGGTCGCCGTCGGTGTAGCCGAACACGTGCATACCGCGCTTCACCGTCATGCCGGGGGTGTCGCGGGGGACCAGGATCATGCTCTGCTGCTTGTGCGCGGGCGCGTCCGGATCGGTCTTGCCCATCACGATGAAGATCTTGCAGTTCGGGTTCATCGCGCCGGAGATGTACCACTTGCGGCCGTTGATGACGTATTCGTCGCCGTCACGGCGGATGCTGGTGGCGATGTTGCGCGCGTCGGAGGAGGCGACGTCGGGTTCGGTCATCGCGAACGCGGACCGGATCTCACCGTCCAGCAACGGCTGAAGCCACTGCTTCTTCTGTTGCTCGGTGCCGAACATGGTGAGGACTTCCATGTTCCCGGTGTCCGGCGCCGCGCAGTTCAGCGCGGTCGGGGCGAGCCGGAGGCTGCGGCCGGTGATCTCGGCCAGCGGCGCGTACTGCAGGTTCGTCAGTCCTGCGCCGTGGTCACCGGGGAGGAAGAAGTTCCACAGTCCGCGTTTGCGGGCCTCGGCCTTCAGATCCTCGACGACCGGCGGTTGCGACCACTCGCTGTCGCGCTCGGCCAGCTGAGTCTCGAAGACGGCCTCGGCCGGGTAGATGTGCGAATCCATGAACTCGAGGAGTTTTCCCCGCAGTTCCTCGGTTTTCGCGTCGAAGGCGAAGTCCATCTCTATCCCTCTTCCTTGTCTTCGGGGGCGCGCGGTCGACGAATGCGTAGCCAGGCCGCGGCTTTCAAAGCCTTCTCTCGTTCGCGATGAGGGCGGCCCGCTCCCCATTCGCGAGGCCTTCGGCCAGCGCGCGCGCCGTTTGGCCGCCTTTCGGGTAAGTCATCGCACGTCCCTGTCAATCTTCCTTGAGAGTTTCGTTGCCGTGCGCGATCAACGGGACGACGCCCGAGCCGATGCCGTCGAATCCGGCGCCGACGGTCTGGCCCTTGCTGTAGCGGAGGTGGATGCCTTCCAAGATCACCGCGAGTTTGAAAAAGGCGAAGCCCACGTACCAGTTGAGCCGGGAGACGTCGCGCCCCGAACGCTCGGCGTACCGGGCGATGACCTCGTCGTTGCGCGGATACCCCGGCGCGGAACTGGCGTTGGACACGAACTGCAGGGACACCTTGTCACGTTCGGCGTAGGCCACCAGCAGCGCGAGGTCGGTCAGCGGGTCGCCGAGGGTGGACATCTCCCAGTCCAGCACCGCGGTGATCCGGTCGTCCGCGTTCACCAGCACGTTGTCGAGCCGGTAGTCGCCGTGGACGATCGAAGGCCTGCCCGATTCCGGCACCGACGAGGCGAGCCGGTCGTGCAGTTCGTCGACGCCGGGGAGATCGCGGCTGCGGTTTCCGTCGAGCTGCTTCTTCCAGCGTCGCAACTGGCGTTCGAGGAAACCTTCCGGGCGGCCGAAATCGCCCAGCCCCACCGATTCCGGATCGACCGCGTGCAGCTCGACCAGGGTGTCGACCAGCTCGTCCGCGATCGCCTTCGTCCTGGCGGGACCCAGCGCGGCCAGTTCGGTGTCGGAGCGGAACGGCGTGCCCTCCACGAACTCCATCACGTAGAACCGCGAGCCGATGACGTCGGTGTCCTCGCACAGCAGCACCGTTTCCGGCACCGGGACGGTCGTGCCGTGCAGGCCGGAGATCACCCGGAACTCGCGGCCCATGTCGTGCGCGGTCGGCAGGACGTGGCCCAGCGGCGGGCGGCGGACCACCCAGCGGGACCGGCCGTCGCCCACGACGTAGGTGAGGTTGGACCGGCCCCCTTCCACGACCTGGCCGCTCAGGCCGCCTTGGACGAGACCGGGCCGGTGCTCGTCCAGGTGGGCTTTGAGCCGGGCCAGGTCGAGGCCCGGCAGGTCGGTCTGGTTCATGGTGCCTCCAGCGTCTCGCTTTCCAGTTACAGTACCGACCAGTCGGTATGTCGGGTAGTGGCGGTCCGGCGGGGTGCCGGAGGTCACCCTGTCAGGCGATGAGCCGGACGACCATTTCCGCGACGCACGCCGGTTTCGGCTCGCCGTCGATCTCGATCGTCCACCGGACGACGGCCTGCTTGCCACCGGCGACGTCGGTGACCTCGATCAGTTCGGCGCCCGCCCGGATCTTCGAGCCCACCTTGACCGGCTGGGGGAACCGGACCTTGTTGAGGCCGTAGTTGATGCCCATCTTGAGCCCGTTGACCCGGTAGAGCTTCCCGACGAACCCCGAAATGAGCGAAAGCGTCAGGAAACCGTGGGCGATCGGCGCCCCGAACGGGCCTTCGGCCGCCTTCTCGGCGTCGACGTGGATCCACTGGTGGTCGTCGGTGGCGTCGGCGAACAGGTTCACCCGTTCCTGGGTGAGCGTCAGCCATTCGCTGTGGCCGAAGTGCTCGCCGACGGCGTTCTCGAACTCCTGCAGGGAGGCGAATTCGCGCATGGCTCAGTCCTTCGGTCCGCCGGCGACGTAGATGACCTGGCCGGAGATGAACCCGGCGCCGTCGCTCACCAGGAACGACGCGAGGTTCGCGATGTCGTCGGGGGTGCCGACGCGCTGCACGGGGATCTGCGACGCGGCCGCGGCCTTGAAGTCCTCGAACGACATGCCGATCCGCTCGGCGGTCGCCGCGGTCATGTCGGTGGCGATGAAGCCGGGGGCGATGGCGTTCGCGGTGACGTTGAACTTGCCCAGTTCGATCGCGAGGGTCTTGGTGAAGCCCTGCATGCCCGCCTTGGCCGCGGAGTAGTTGACCTGGCCGCGGTTGCCCAGCGCCGAGGTGCTGGACAGGTTGACGATGCGGCCCCACTTCTCCTGCGTCTGGTACTTCTGCACCTCGCGGGTCATCAGGAACGAGCCCTTCAGGTGCACGCCCAGCACCGAGTCCCAGTCCTGTTCGGTCATCTTGAACAGCAGGTTGTCGCGGGTGATGCCGGCGTTGTTGATCAGCACGGTCGGCGCGCCGAGCTCTTCGGCCACCCGGGTCACCGCGGCCTCGACCTGCGCGGCGTCGTTGACGTCCAGCGAGACACCGACGGCCTTGCCACCTTCGGCGACGATCGTCTCGGCTCCCTGCTTGACCCCCGCCTCGTCGAGGTCCAGCAGGCCGACGGCGAATCCGTCGGAAGCGAGGCGCTTGGCCACGGCCGCGCCGATGCCACGGCCGGCGCCGGTGACGATCGCTACGCGGGAGGGGTGTTCGGTCACGGGTCTGCTCCTCGTCGTCGAGTTGAAGTGACGCTGAGTCTGCCGTACTAAGCGGTCGGTCTGTAGTGGCGCCGCAGAGGACATCGCCTGTGACCTGAGTCACGGCCTGCCCGAACGGATATTCCGGACGACCTGATCGTCCCCGATGTATAGCGCTCCGACCTGCGGTTCCGAAAGCCTCGGCGCACCGATACGAGCGCAAACGGAGGTGCCACATGCGCCGAAGAGCCCATGTCCTGGCCGGTCTGCTCCTGGTGACCACGCTGGGAGTGACCGGCGCGCAGGCCGCGTCCGGCGAGCCGGTGCGGGAGGGCGTCACGGCGCCGAGCCCGCGCACGCTCACCCTGATCACCGGCGACCGGGTCACCGTGCAGGAGCGCCAAGGCGGGGCTCCCGCACTTTCGGTGCAGCCGGGACCCGGCCGGGAACGGATGGGTTTCCAGCGCAGCCAGGACAAGAGCGGCTGGTCGGTCTACCCGGCCGACGCGTTGCCGCTGGTGGCGAAGGGAGTGCTGGACAAGGGTCTGTTCCGGATCGACAGGCTGCTCGCCGACGGCTACGACGACAGCGCGCGGGCGACCCTCCCGCTGATCGTGAAGCAGGAAGGTGCGGCGGCCATCGCGGGCGCGACCGCGGTGCGGCGGCTGGACAGCATCGGCGCGACCGCGTTCGCCCAGCCCAAGAACCGCGCGAGCGAGTTCTGGTCCACGTTGACCGGTCCCCGTGCGGCTTCGGTGCGGAAGGTGTGGCTGGACCGCAGGGTCAGGGCGAACCTCGACCACAGCGTGCCGCAGATCGGCGCGCCGCAGGCCTGGCAGAGCGGGTTCACCGGCAGGAACGTCAAGGTCGCGGTCCTGGACACCGGCGTCGACGCCGGTCACCCGGATCTGGCGGGCAAGATCGTCGCGGCGAAGGACTTCTCCGGCGGCGGGGATCCCACGGACAGGCACGGCCACGGAACCCACGTCGCCTCGACGATCCTGGGTTCCGGCGCCGCCTCCGCGGGCCGGCTGAAGGGTGTCGCGCCCGACGCCGGGCTGCTCGCGGGCAAGGTGCTCGGGGACGACGGCAGCGGCGGCTGGTCCGAGATCATCAGCGGGATGGAGTGGGCGGTCGCCGAGGGCGCCAAGGTGATCAACCTGAGCCTCGGCGGCGAAGACGGAGAGGACGTCGACCCGCTGGAAGACGCGGTGAACCGGCTCACCGAGGAGCACGGCGTGCTGTTCGTGATCGCCGCGGGCAACGACGGGGAACGCGGGGCGGGCACCGTCGGTTCGCCGGGCAGCGCCGATGCGGCACTCACCGTCGGCGCGGTGGACCGGGCCGACGCGCCGGCGTCGTTCTCCGGCAAGGGACCGCGGCGGGGAGACAACGCGGTCAAGCCGGAGATCACCGCACCGGGCGTGGAGATCGTCGCGGCGAAGGCGGGCGGCGGCTATCAGCCGATGTCGGGCACCTCGATGGCGACGCCGCACGTGGCGGGCGCGGCGGCGCTGCTCGCCCAGCAGCACCCCGACTGGCGGCCGGAGCGGATCAAGGCAGGGCTCACAGGCAGCGCGAAGCCGACCGAAGGGCTGACGGTCTTCCAGCAGGGAGCGGGACGGACGGACGT
This sequence comes from Amycolatopsis speibonae, assembly GCF_042647925.1. Taxonomy (NCBI): domain Bacteria; kingdom Bacillati; phylum Actinomycetota; class Actinomycetes; order Pseudonocardiales; family Pseudonocardiaceae; genus Amycolatopsis; species Amycolatopsis speibonae. The sequence continues at coordinate 2,110 of NZ_JBHRWK010000016.1, read as the reverse complement.
CGCCAAGGCGGTTCGGCAGCGGGTGAGCACCGACGTCACCACGCTGGCGTTCGGCACCGTTCCGGTGGCCGATCCGAAACCGCTCACCCGGGAGATCACTTACCGCAACAACGGTGACCAGCCCGTCGATCTCGACCTGCGGCTGGATGTCCGCGACGAGAACGGGAAGCCGGCGGTCGACGGCCTGGTCACGGTGGACCGGCCGAGGATCACGGTGCCCGCCGGGGCGACCGCGACCGCGACGATCACGGTGAACCCCGCGCAGAAGCCACGCGGCGCCTATGGCGGCACGCTGCTCGCCACCTCCGCCTCCGGTGCCGAAGTCCGAAACCTGATCGGCGCCGACCTCCGGCGCGAGGTCTTCTCGGCCGACATCAAGCTTTTCGACCGCAAGGGCGGCAAGGCGAGCGGCATGGTGTTCGTGACCAATTTGGACAACGGTGACGGGAAGGTGCTGTCCGCACAGGACGGCGGCGGCCCGATCCGGCTGCCGCAGGGCCGGTATCTGTTCGTCTCGCAGATCTCCGAATCGCCGGGGATGAGCTTGGTGAGTGAGCCGGGCTTCGTGCTCGATCGCGATCGGGAAGTCGTGCTGGACGGGCGCTTGGCGAAACCCGTGACGGTGCGGACGGACCGCCCGGACGCCAGTTCGAACGGCCAGATCGTCGCCTTCTCCGAACGCGTCGCGGGCCGGGGGAGCACGAGCTATTCGTGGTACCAGCCGAGGCTCTTCCACGACGACCAGTACGCCTACGTCGCGCCGACCCGGACGGCCGTGCCCGACTTCGACTTCGTCGTCACGGCCATGCTGAGCAAGCAGACCGGCGAGGGTCGTTCGGAGAACAGCCCGTACCTGTACAACCTGCAATTTCCCGGCAAGGGCCGCGTCCCCGACGTCTCCGCCTATCGGGTGCGTGACCACGAACTGGCGAAGGTGAACGCGACTTACGCCGCGACGGGCAAGCAATGGGGCAACCTGCACGTGCTGCCTTCGCCCTACGACAACGAATCCGACCTCGGCGACGCCTGGTTCCTCACCGCGCAGGCTCAGCTGCCCTCGACGCGGGAAGAGTTCTACAGCACCGGGAAGATTCGCTGGCTGAAGCGGCTCTTCGTGGATCGGGTCGCCACCAACGGAACTTGGAGCGACACCCAGGAAACCGCGGCAGGCGTCGAATACCGCGCGGGTCAACAGTCCAAAGAGGACTGGAATCGCGCGGTCGTCGGACCGACGCTGGCGAAGCTGACCAAGACGGTACGCGACGGGGACACTCTCAGCCTCCTGTTCCCGCTGCTCGCGGCCCGCGGCGACCGCGTCAGCCTCTCGGTGATGGAGGGCACCACCCGGCTCATGCGAGACGGGAAGGAGATCGGTTCCGTGCCCCGGGTTCCCGGTCACCTCTGGCCGAACAACGGCCCGGTGACCTTCACCGCGCCGCCGGAAGCGGGCGACTACACGCTGACCATCGACGCGAAACGGCCGGAGGGCGCCAACGCCGAGTTGTCCGCCAACGTGGTCACGTCGTGGAAGTTCCGCTCGCAACGGACGGCGAGCGAAAAGCCGCTGCCGCTGATGGCGCTGAGGGCCACTCCGTCGCTCGGTCCGGCCAACGACGCTTGGCGCCTGCTCCCGCTCGCCGTGCCGATCGAGGTCGAGCGCCCCGCCGGGATGGCGGGAACCATCCGGCAGGTCACCGCCGAGGCTTCCTTCGACGGCGGCAAGACCTGGCACCGTCAGCCCGTCTTCGGGGCCGGTCAGCACCGGCAGGCCTTTGTCTTGGCGCCGCCGTTCGGTTCCTCGGCCTTCGTGTCGTTGCGGCTGGTGGCGACGGATTCGGTCGGGAACGCGGTGACGCAGACGATCACGAACGCCTACCGGCTGCGGTAACCCCTTCGGCCTCGTGAGTGGTAGGGACGGTTAGGGCGGACCGGTATTTGTCTATCTTCCGCTGACCTGCGCGAAGGTGGCGACTCAGGAGAGTTCCGGGCCGACGGTGGAGGAATCGGGACGTTCAGCTTGGATCCACCGGTGTTGATGTGGTGTTTGGGGTGTGTCTGGGTACGCAAATGCCCTCTGGCTTGGGATGATTGTTCTTGCGACGGAACAAAA
>NZ_JBHRWK010000015.1:0-63798 GCF_042647925.1 Amycolatopsis speibonae | reverse complement strand
CTGGAACACCCATCCCCGGCCATTCCTCTGGACCAAAACCGCCGAAGAGATCCTCGAGTCACTCGCCCGATTTTGTCGACGGATTTCCGGCGCAGGACACTAGTCCAGGAAGTCGCTCACCAGGTCACTCGCCTCGGGGCGGCACTCGTCGAAGTAGGCGTGCCGCGCCCCGGCGAAGAGGTGCATGCGCGCGTCCGGGATCCGCTCCGTCAGCAGGGGCGCGTTGGCCGGCGGCGCCAGCAGATCGTCGTCGCCGTGGAGGACCAAAGTGGGTGCGGTGATCTCCGGAAGCGCGTCCCAGGCGTCGTGGGTGTTGCTCGCGACGAGATGCCCCCGGACAGCGTGCGGCGGCATGCCGTGTGCGCCCAGCACCCGATATGGCCCGGGATGAGACGCACGCCAGCCAGGCGTGTACATCAGGTCCTCCAGCGTTTCCCGCGCCTGGACCGAGGACCGCCGGGCGAGTGCGAGCCGCACGTCGTTCGACCGCTCGACACCGTGCGTGCCGCCCGGCGAGGTACAGCCGAGGACGAGTCGTCGCACCCGGCCGGGATAGCACGCGGCGACCCATTGTGCGACGCGGCCGCCCATCGAAGTGCCGTAGACGTCGGCCTCGGTGACCTCCAGTTCGTCGAGGACCGCGATCACGTCCTCCGCGAAACCCGTTGTGGAATAGGGAGTGTCGGGCGCGTCGCTGGCTCCGGTGCCGCGGTAGTCCAGGGTGATCGTGCTCGGGAAGTCCCCGCGCGTGCGGTCCCACCAGGTGTGGTCGTTCGCCTGCCCGGCCAGCAGCACGAGCGGCCTGCCCGTGCCGTGCCGGTGGTAGGCCAGCCGGGTCCCGTCGGCGGCGACGGCGTGGCCGGTGCGGGGGAGCGTGGTCATCCTTCTCCTGTTCGGTCGTCCCAGAGTCGCGCCGAGGGCCACTCGCCCTCGTGCACGGTCCGGTGGATCTGCTGGACCAGCGCCCGCGCGACGGCGTCGACGGCGGGCGTGACCCGCCCGGTCCGGGGCATGCCGAGGACAACGGTGCGCCAGACCTCCGGTTCGCTGACCGGCGCCGCGCTCAAGATGCCGTCGGCGACGTCCGCGGCGATGCCGATGCCGGGCAGGATCGTCCAGCCGTGCCCGCCGAGCACCAGGCGTTTCTGCAGCGTCATCGCGTTGGTCTGCACGGTGACGTCGGTCTCGGCGCCCGCCTCGCGGGCCGCGCCGTCGATGAGCGTGCGCAGCGCGTGCCCCTCGGACGGCATCACCAGCGGATGCGCGGCCACCTCGGCGAACGGGACGGGCCGTGCGGGATCCAGCCCGGCGGACGGGGGAGCGACCGCCCACAGCCGTTCGCGGACCAGCGGGCGGACATTGAGCGACGGCGTGCTGGTCAGGTTGTAGAGCAGGCTCAGGTCGACGTCGCCGTCGTCGATCCACCGTTGAAGATGCCCGGAATACGCGGTGAGCAGCCGCAGTTCGATCCCCGGATGGTCGCGCAGCACGGCCGTGGTCAGTGGCGCGGCGAGCCGTTCGGCGGCGCTTTCCAGCAGGCCGACCGTGACGATACCGGTGACCACCCCGGGTTTCGGGGCCAGCTCGGCCCGGGCCCGGTCGAGTTCGGTGAGGGCCCGCCGGGCGCGTTCGACGAGCGTCGCGCCCGCCTCGGTCGGGCGCATCCCGTGGCGGGTCCGCTCGAACAACGAAACGCCCAGTTCCTGCTCCAGGGTGCGGATCTGGCGGGTGACCGCGGGCTGGACCAGGTGCAGCAGCTCGGCCGCGCGGGTCACACTGCCGACCTCGGCGACCGTCACCAACGCCTTGAGCTGCTTGAAGTCCACCGTCGTCCCTCCCGTATCGCGGTCCGGCATGGAGCGATCACTATTCGGTATTTCACTTACCCTGTCATCATCACTCATGATAGTCAGATGACCGAGGAAGAGACCGCGATCGTCGCGCTCGTGGCCGAGTTCGTGGATCGCGAAGTGCGGCCCGTCGCGCAGGAGCTCGACCACACGAACACCTACCCCGAAAAGCTCGTCGACCAGATGAAGGCGATGGGTGTCTTCGGGCTGGCCGTGCCCGAGCCCTGGGGCGAGACCCAGGTCTCCGCCCAGTGCTACGCGCTGGTGACCGAAGAACTCTCGCGCGGCTGGATGAGCCTCGCCGGCGCGATGGGCGGCCACACCGTCGTCGCGAAGCTGCTCGCCACGTATGGCACGCAGGAGCAGAAGGACGCGTATCTGCCGAAGATGGCGACGGGCGAGATCCGCGCGACGATGGCGCTCACCGAACCCGGTGGCGGCTCGGACCTCCAGGCTCTCCGCACCACGGCGCGGCGCGAGGGCGACGAGTACGTCGTCAACGGCGGCAAGACGTGGATCACCAACGCGCGCCGGTCCCAGCTGGTCGCGTTGCTGTGCAAGACCGACCCCGCCGCCGAACCGGCGCACCGGGGGATCTCCATCCTGCTGGTGGGGAAAGGGCCCGGTTTCGAGGTCTCACGGGATCTGCCCAAGCTCGGCTACAAGGGCGTCGAGAGCTGCGAGCTCTCTTTCGACGGCTTCCGTGCCCCGGCCACGGCGCTGCTCGGTGGCGTGGAAGGGCGTGGCTTCGCCCAGATGATGCGGGGACTGGAGATCGGCCGGATCCAGGTCGCCTGCCGGGCGCTCGGCGTCGGACGGGCCGCGCTGGAGGACTCCCTGCGCTACGCCCAGGAACGGGAGAGTTTCGGCAAGCCGATCTGGCAGCACCAGTCGATCGGCAACTATCTCGCGGACATGGCGACCAAGCTCGAGGCCGCGCGCCAGCTGGTGCACCACGCGGCGCGGCGTTACGACTCTGGCGAGCGCGCGGACCTGGAGGCGGGGATGGCGAAACTGTTCGCCTCCGAGGCCGCGATGGAGATCGCGCTCGACGCTGTCCGGATCCACGGCGGCTACGGCTACTCGACCGAGTTCGACGTCGAGCGGTACTTCCGTGACGCGCCGCTGATGATCGTCGGTGAGGGCACCAACGAGATCCAGCGCGGCGTGATCGCGCGCCAGCTGATCGAACGGCACCGCATCCCGTCCTGAACAGCGAGGAAGGCAGTATGCGCCACCCACTCGAGGGAATCACCGTCGTCGCGCTGGAACAGGCCGTCGCCGCGCCGTTCGCGTCGCGCCAGCTCGCCGACCTCGGCGCCCGGGTCATCAAGATCGAACGCCGCGGCGTCGGCGACTTCGCCCGCGACTACGACCGGACCGTCCACGGGCAGTCGAGTTACTTCGTCTGGCTCAATCGGGGCAAGGAAAGTGTCGAACTGGATATCAAGGATCCGGCCGATCGGGCGCTGCTCGGCGCGATGATCGACCGGGCGGACGTGTTCGTGCAGAACCTCGTGCCCGGAGCGGTGGAACGGCTCGGACTCGACGCCGGGACGCTGCGCGCGGAGCGTCCGGAGCTGATCCACTGTTCGATCTCGGGCTACGGTCCCGAAGGTCCGTATCGGACGAAGAAGGCCTACGACCTGCTGGTGCAGTGCGAAACCGGGCTCGTGATGTCCACCGGCACCCCGGATACCCCGGCCAAGGCGGGGATCTCGATCGCCGACATCGCCACCGGGATGTACGCCTACACCGGCATCCTCACCGCGTTGTACGACCGCGAGCGCACCGGCGAGGGCGCGAGCCTGCACGTCGCGATGATCGACTCGCTCGGCGAGTGGATGAGTCAGCCCGCCTATTTCTCCCGCTATGGCCAGGAACCGCCACGGCGCACGGCCGCGGCACATCCGTCGATCTCGCCGTACGGGCCGTACAGCACCGGTGACGACAAGGTCTTCCTGAGTGTCCAAAGTGAACGGGAATGGGTCGTGCTCTGCCGGGACGTCCTGGCGCGCCCCGAACTCGTCGACGATCCGCGCTTCCGGACCAACGACGATCGCGTCGGCAACGACGACGAACTCACCGCGATCCTGGAAGAAACCTTCGAAGGGCGGACCTCGGACGAGGTCGGAGACCTGTTGGAGCACGCCGGGATCGCCAACGCCCGGCTGCGGACGCCCGAGCAGTTCACCCGGCATCCGCAGCTGGCCGCGCGAAACCGCTGGCGCGCGGTGGAAACCCCGGCCGGCCCGCTGGAGGCGTTGCTCCCGCCGGTCGAGGTGGCGGGCCGGGAACCGGTCATGGGGCCGGTCCCCGCACTGGGAGCGCACAACGAGTCGATCCGGGCCGAGTTCGGCCCCGGTGGAGAGGACCGGACGTGAAGGAAATCCTGCAGCCCGGCCCGGCGGAGGCGCTGGCCTCGCTGCTCGACGTCGAGATGCCGGATCTGGACCGCGACGGCCTGCCCCTGCTGTGGCACTGGTTCTACCTGCTGGACCGGCCCGCGCAGGCCGATCTGGGGCCGGACGGGCATCCGCTCCGCGCCACGATCCCCGCGCCGCCGGAGCCCGGACGCCGTCGCATGTGGGCGGGCGGCCGGGTGCGGACGCTCGGGCCGTTGCGGTGCGGGCTGTCCGCCACTCGGCACACGGAAGTGCTGTCCGTGCGCGAGAAACAGGGCAGGACCGGGCGGCTGACCTTCGTCGTCACCGGCCACAAGATCGTCCAGGACGGCAGGGTCGTGGTCGACGAGGAGCAGGACCTCGTCTATCGCGATGCCGCTTCCGGGCGGGCCGAGGTGGCAGGCGAGGAGCCGGAGGTGCCGGTGGCCGAAGGCGAGTGGGCGATCGACGTCTCGCCGACGCTGCTGTTCCGGTTCTCGGCGCTGACCTACAACGCGCACCGCATCCACTACGACCGCGACTACGCGCGGGATGTCGAAGGCTATCCGGGACTGCTCACCCACGGGCCGTTGCAGGCGCTCGCGATGGCCGAGGCCGCGCGGCGGCAGGGGATCGGCGGGGAACTGGCCTTCGGCTACCGCCTCGTCTCACCGTTGTTCGACCATCAGGGCATGGTCGTCCGGGCCGAAGCCGGAGCGGAAGGGGCCGCCACCGCCGTACGCGATCGCCATGGACGGCGGACCGCGACCGGAACGGTGCGCCGATGAACGACTCCCTGGCCAGTGCGAAGACCTTCCTGTTCGTCCCGGGGCACCGGCCGGACCGGTTCGCCAAAGCTGCCGCCAGCGGCGCCGACGTCGTGATCCTCGACCTGGAAGACGCCGTCGCGCCCGATCGAAAGGAGGCCGCGCGCGAGCACGTCAGGGCATGGTTGGCGGAAGGGCATCAGGCCGTTGTCCGGATCAATGCCGCCGGAACCCCTTGGTACCACGAGGATGTCGCCAGTGTCGGGCGTGCGCTCGCGGTGATGGCGCCCAAGGCCGAAGACCGCGCCGAGATCGACGCCCTCGCCGGACGGCTGCCCGGTGTGCCGATCCTGCCGCTGGTGGAAACGGCGGCCGGGATCGCCGGGGCGGTGGCGGTCTGCGGTGCGGACGCGGTGGTTCGGCCCGCTTTCGGCAGCGTCGACCTGGCCGCGCAGCTCGGCGTCGACCCTCGGTCGCACGAGGCGTTGCGGTACGCGCGATCCGCGCTCGTCGTCGCCGCGGCGGCCGCGGGCAGGGCGGCCCCGATCGACGGTGTCACCACGGCACTCGACGACGAGGCCGCGCTCACCGCGGACCTCGACCACGCCAGGACCTTGGGTTTCACCGGAAAACTCTGCGTGCATCCCCGCCAGGTGGCCGTCGCCTGCCGGGTGCTGGCCCCGTCGGAAAGCGAAATCGAGTGGGCGAGGGGCGTGGCCGCGCTCGTGGGCGACGGCTCGGTGGCCGTGGCGGACGGTGAGATGGTGGACCGGCCGGTCGAGTCGCGGGCCAGGGCCATCCTGGACCGCGCGGGTCAGCCATTCCGACCAGCCGGATGACGCCGATGCGGGCTGGTAGTGCCCGCCGAGTGGCGGTAGCGTTCCGGCGGGTGGACTTTTCGTTACGGTGAACGGAAAGGAGGCGTGGCCCGATGCACGAGCCCTTGGTGACGGAATTCGTGACCACCGATCCGGAGCAGGCACGCGCGCTGATCGCCGAGGCCTATCGCGACAACCGTTTGCGGGTACGGGGCACTGTCGCGAACTACCGTTTCGAGCACAAACGCTGCGACCTCGGGGCCGTGCATTTCGATTTCCTGCACAACACGCTGACCACGGAGGTCGATGTCGAGCCGTTGGGCAGGATGGTGCTGCTGCGCGTGCTTGGCGGTGAGATCGAGATCGCGGACGGCCTGAACGATCGCAGGCTGACTCGCGGCGACGTGTTCGCCGGCCCGCATCCCGGTCGCGGCTACCGGACGGGGATGCACGGCGTGCGTCTTCAGGTCACCAGCATCGACCTGCCTCTGTTCATCGGCGCAGACCCGGTGCAGGACGGCGGGACGATCGAACGGCTGCGTTACGACCCGGTGAGTCCGACGAAAGCGCTTCGCTGGCACCGGACGGTCGGGTACCTCGCCGGGCTTTTCTCCGAGTCGGACGTCGAGCACGGCCCGCTGGTGCTGGGTGCGGCCGGGCGATTGGTAGCGGCCGTGGCACTGGACACCTTCACCACGGGCAAGGGCGAGGACCGTCCGTGTGATCGCCGGGACGCCGTCCCGGAAACCGTGCGCCGCGGGATCGCCTTCCTGGAGGCGAATCCCGATCTCGACCTCGGCGTCGCCGACATCGCCCGCGCCTGCCGGGTGTCGGTGCGCGCCCTGCAGCTGGCGTTCCGGCGGCATTTGGACACCACCCCGATGGCCTACCTGCGCCAGGTCCGGATGGACCGGGCCCGGGCGGAACTCAGCGATGCCGCCGAAGGTACGACGGTCACCCGTGTCGCGGCGAAATGGGGCTTTCTGGACGGTAGCCGGTTCAGCGCGCAGTACCGCGCGGCCTTCGGCGAGTCGCCCAGTCACACCCTGCGCAGATCCTGAAGTTTCGTTTTCGTCGATGCCGGTCTGCGCTTTCACTGCTAGACCCGCGCCCTGGAAACCGGTTCGATGGAGCTTGTCCGCCAGTATCGCCCAGACCCCGCCTGCTGGCGCGTCGCAACCCGGACCGGCCGGCCGGTTCTTCAGCGGGGTGCCGCGATTCCGTCGTACATGACACGGCGGACCGCCCGGCTCATCGCCGCTTGCTTTTCCGGTGACGGGTCGCGCAGCTCGGAGAGCACCGACGCGAGGATCATCCCGTTGATCGCGCGGGCGGTGGAGTCCACGTCCAGGTCCTCGTGCAGATACCCGAGGCGGACACCGTGGTGCAGGTAGCCCGCGGTCAGTTCGGCGGCGGTCTCGTAGAAGTCCATCACCCGTTCCCGCATCTCGGCGTCGATGCCCGCCGCTTCGAGCAGGAGGAACCGGGCCATCCGGGGGTCGCTGCCGAAGATCCGGGCGAGCGCGTCGCCGATCCGGGCGCTCTGCCTGCGGTATTCGGCCAGGCTGTGGACCGCGTCCGGCGCGTTGTCCGCGGCCAGCGCGGCGACCACCTTCTCGACCAGATCCGTGATCACGTGGTCGACGATGTCCCGCTTGTTCTGGAAGTACCGGTAGAAGGTGCCGTGCCCGATGCCCAGCCGCGCGGCGATGTCGGCGATGCCGGTCGTGTGGTAGCCGCGTTCGGCGAAGCAGTCGAACGCGGTCTCCACGATCTCGCGCCGTAGTTCCTGCTTCTTCCGTGCGGCCCTGCTGACCGGGGTCTCCGTCGTCATTCCGCCAGCTTATTGCCTCGGGCGTTCAAATGACATACCGTTCCGGAAATGACACGTCATTCCGCAAGGGCGCTGGTGCTCGGCTGCGGCGGGACCCTGGGCTTCGCCTGGACCGCCGCGGTCCTCGACGCGCTGCACAACCGGGCAGGCTGGGACCCGCGCGAGGCGGACGTCCTGGTCGGGACCTCGGCGGGGGCCGAGGCGGTGGCCATGCTCGGGGCGGGAATCCCGGCGAAGGCGATCCTCGACGCGGTCGCCGGCTCGCCCGGCGGCGATGCCGTCGTCGCCGCGCACGTCCGCCGGGCGCCGCACCGGCTCCCTCCGGTGCCGTCCCCGCGGTGGCCCGCGGCCGGGCTGGTCCGGGCCGCGCTGAGCCGGGACGTCGACACGCTCGCCGGTCTCGCGGGGCTCCTGCCCCAGGGCAGGGGAGACGCGGGCTGGCTCCGCGAACTCGGGGACGCGCTGGCACCCGGCGGCTGGGTCCCGCATCCCGCGACCTGGCTGATGGCCGCGGACCTGACGGGGAAGCGGATCGCGCTCGGCTCCCCGGACGCGCCACCCGCCCGCCTCGGCGAGGCCATCGCCGCGTCGTGGGCGATCCCCGGCTGGTTCCCTCCGTCCGTTGTGGACGGACGACCGCTGCTCGACGGCGGGACGATCTCCCCGACCTCGGCCGATCTCCTGCTCACCCGCGACATCGGCGAGGTCGTGCTGATCGCGCCGATGAGCAGTGAAGGCGGGGCTCCGGCGCGCGGTCCGGCCCGGCTGGAACGCCTGCTGCGGACGGCGATGACCAGGCGTGTCGACGACGAGGCGCGGCGGCTGCGCGCTGCCGGTGTCCGGGTGGTCCGGCTCGAACCGGGACCGGCCGATCTCGCCGCCATGGGCGCCAACTTCATGGACGGACGACGGCGGGAGCACGTGCTCGCCACGGCATTGCGGACGGCGCCCGGCCTGGTCGCCGCCGCCTTCGAACGAGAGGGAGTGCGCGCATGAGCAAGTACCCGGACCTTGACCTCGATGGGGCGCACGTGGCGATCACCGGAGCCGGACAAGGCATCGGCCGAGCGACCGCGGAACGCTTCGCCACGCTCGGCGCGCGCGTGTCGATCGGCGATCTCGACCTCGAAGCCGCGAAACGCACCGCCGCCGACATCGGCGGGACGGCGCATCACCTCGACGTCGCCGACGCGGCCTCCTTCGCCGCCTTCCTCGGCGACGCCGAGCAGGCGAACGGACCGCTCGCGGTGCTCGTCAACAACGCCGGGATCATGCCCAACGGCGGGTTCCTCGACCTCCCCGACGCGCTGAACCGGGCGACCATGGAGGTCAACGTCTTCGGCGTCGTCCACGGGATGCGGCTGGCCCTGCCCGGCATGCTGGAACGCGGCCGCGGGCACATCGTCAACGTCGCTTCGCTGGCCGGGAAGTTCCCCGTCAAGGGGCTGGCGATCTACAACGCCAGCAAGTTCGCCGTCGTCGGGCTGACCGCGGCGACCCGGCTGGAGTACGCGCCGCACGGCATCAGTATCTCCGCCGTGCTGCCGTCGGCGGTCGACACCGCGCTCGCTTCCGGGCTCGACATGCGGCCGATCCCGAAGGTCAAACCGGGCCGGATCGCCGACGCCGTCGTGGATTCCGTCCGCAGCCGGGCCGCCGAGATCGCCGTGCCCGGCTACGTCGGCGCACTCGCCACCCTCGCGGCCGTGACACCCGAACCGGCGCTCAACGCCTTCCGGCGGTTGATGCGGGACGACCGGGCCCTGCGCCCCGATTCACCGGAGCGGGACGGCTACCGCGCCCGCCTCCACCAGGACACCCAGCGGGAGGAAAACGCATGACCACGCAGTACGACGCCGTCGTCGTCGGGGCCGGTTTCGGCGGGATGGGCGCGGCGATCCAGCTCAACCGGCTCGGCTACGACAACCTGCTCATCCTGGAACGCGAGTCCGATCTCGGCGGCACCTGGCACGTGAACCGCTATCCCGGGCTGGCCGTCGACATCCCGTCGGCCACCTACTCGTACTCGTTCGAACCGAACCCGCACTGGTCGCGCCTCTTCGCGCCGGGCGCGGAACTCAAGCGGTACGCCGAGCACGTCGCGGACAAGTACCGGCTGCGGCGCTACATGCGCTTCGGCTCGGTGGTGACCGGCGCGGTCTGGGACGAGGCGAACGCGCACTGGACGGTCTCCTTGGCCGACGGCGGGCCGGTCACCGCGAAGTACCTCCTCACCGCGACAGGTTTCCTTTCCCAGCCCAAGAAACCCGACATCGCCGGGATCGACACCTTCGGCGGCAAGGTCATCCACACCACCGCCTGGGACGACGACTACGACCTCGCGGGCAAACGCGTCGCGGTGATCGGCACCGGCGCGACCGCGGTCCAGCTGATCCCCGAGATCACGAAGGTCGCGCGGGAACTCACCGTGTACCAGCGGACCCCGATCTGGGTGAGCCCCAAACTGGACTTCCCGGTGCCCAAGGCCGTCCGGCGCGCGTTCGCCGCCGTCCCGTTGACCCAGCGGGTCGCCCGGCTGACCGGGACCGCGCTGCTGGAGCTGATGATGGTCTCCGGGGTCCTGCACTACAAGCAGCTGCCGGCGGCGAACCGGCTCGGCAAGCTGTGGTGCCGGGCGCATCTCCGCCGTCAGGTGCGGGATCCGGGGCTGCGCGCGAAACTGACGCCGCGCTATTCGTTCGGCTGCAAGCGCCCGACGTTCTCCAACGAGTACTACCCGGCCTTCACCAAGGACCACGTGCACCTGGAGACCACGTCCATCGCGAAGATCGACGAGACCGGGATCGAGACCGCCGACGGGCGGCGCCGGGACATCGACGTCCTGGTGCTGGCGACGGGATTCGATCTGTGGGAGGCGAACTTCCCGGCGGTCGAGATCATCGGCCGCGGTGGCCGGGACCTCGGGAAGTGGTGGCGGGAAAACCGGTTCCAGGCCTACGAGGGTGTCGCGATCCCCAAGTTCCCCAACTTCGTTTCGCTCAACAGCCCGTATTCCTATTCGGGACTGTCCTATTTCACCACCATCGAGACGCAGATGCGGCATATGGACCGGCTCTTCGGCGCGATGCGGGGACGCGGTGCGACCGAGTTCGAGGTCACGCAAGAAGCCAACGACGCTTTCCTCGACCGGATGACCGAACGCCTCGGCGACTCCATCTTCACCCTCGGGAACTGCGCTCCGGCGAACAGCTACTACTTCAACCCGCACGGCGAGGCGACCCTGCTCCGCCCGTCGTCCACGCTGAACGCGATCAAGGAGGCGGGGAGTTTCCCGATCGAGGACTACACCTTCGCTTAGTCCGAAGGGGTGCCGGGATCAGCGTGATCCCGGCACCCCTTGGCTTTACTGCTTGCGGAGCCGCAGGGTGACGGCCGCGCCCGCCGCGGCGAGGAAGACCGCGCCGAGGGCGTACGGCCACCACGGCACCGAGGTGTCGCCCACCGGGGCGGCACCGTAACCACCGGCGGCACCGGTGCGGTCGTAGGTCGAGCCGGGCAGCTTGTCGCCGTAGCGGCTCTGCAGAGCCTCACGGTAGGCGGCGAGTGTCAGCTTCTCGCCGGTCTTCGCCACCGACGAGCCGTCAAGGACGGTCACGGTGTCCCCGTCGACCGCGTACCAGGCGCCCGCCTGAGGTTCGCTCAGGAGGTAGCCCTTGCCTGCCTGCGCCGCGAGGCGCTTTTCGACGTCACCCGAGGCGACGTTGTAGACCGACCAGCCCGAGCCCTCACGCTGCGACCACACCGTCGCCGCGTCGCCGTTGCCCAGGGTGGCGGGGGTGGCGACGTAGGCGAGTTCGGCGGGGACGGCCGAGGTTCCGGCGATGAAGGCCGCTGTCGGCTGGTAGACCGCCACCGGCGTCCGCGTATCGGCCTTGGCGGTTCTGGCGGCGAGGGCCGTGTCCGCCTTGGCCGCGCCGGGGAACACCGCCTTGGCGAGCCGCTGGGTGGTCGCGTCACTGGTGACCACTGTGGACACCGCGGCGAGGTCGGCGGCGGTGGGCGCGCCGCCGGGGGCGTCGGCGGCGGACGCCTGGCCACCCAGTGCCAATGACAGTCCGAGGGCGAGGATCGTGGCGCCGAGGAAGGTTCGCTTCATGGTTTCAGTCCTTGATCCCGTAGACGGTGTGGGTCCAGGTGAACGAGTTGTTGGACCGATAGGCGTTGTAGCTCATCTGGTTGTACCGGGGGCTCGAGCCCCACGGGTCGCCGTAGTAGACCGTCGTCGCGCCATTGGTGTTGTCGTAGCCGTAGAGCACGTGCATGTGCCCGCCGCCGTTGTTCCAGCCGATCCGGGTGCCGATCGGCTGTCGCGCGTCGACCTGGCTCTTGATGGAGGCGAAGCTCAGCGTCTGGCCGGAGGAGCTGTAGCTGCCGACGTTGCTGAACCCGAGCCAGCGGAACACACGCTGCTGATCGCTCAGGTAGCCCTGGTTGTTCGCACAGTCCGAACCGGACTCGTTGTGCGCGACCTGGCAGAACTTCGTCTGGGAGATCGAGTGCCCGAAGTAAGCGGCGATGGTGTTGCCACTGGCGTCCCAGCACCAGTTGCTCTTCTCCTGAGCCTGCATCTTGATCGGGATCGTGCTGGCCGCCGTGATCGCGGGAGCCGCGGAGGCGGGCGCCTGCAGGGCGACCAGCGCGGCGACACCGGCGCAGGCCGTGGCCAGCCCACGCCTGAATGAGGTCTTCACCGTCGGGACACTCCTAACTGGATGGTCGAACGTGAAGCACGCGCGGGCGGCTGCCCGGAAGAGACTGGTGGGGACTTCGGCTACCCGACTGGGTGACCGACCGGCGCGAGCAGGGACTTGCGCTGTGACGCGGTAACAGAGGGGTACTGCGAACAGACTGAGATTCACCCTCCGGGGGTACCCGTGGCAAGGTTCGCGGCAATACCTAAGGGTCCGTATTGCCGATGCGGGCGTTCGCGTAGCGCAGGTCGGCGTCGCCCGATCGAGTTAACGCCGTAACTCCGGTGGTGTGGACCAGCGGAAAGCGTGCGGCCCGTGGTCACTGTTCGTGTTCCCGCCTTTCGGCGGGTGTCCTATCGGTATGGTCCCGAGCATGCCGACGATCGGTGCGGCACCGGTGTTCGTGGCCCGCGACACCGAATTGGCCGAACTGGTGCGCGTCGCTTCGAGCCCGCCGTCGGTCGCCGTCGTCGAGGGCGAACCGGGTGTGGGCCGGAGCCGTCTGCTCGAAGAACTGGCCGCCCATCCCGGGATCGCGTCGCGCGTGGTCTGGTCCGCCCGCTGCGGTTCCTTCGCGCGGCCGTGCCGGCTCGCGCCGTTGGTCGACGCGCTGCTCGGGAAGAGCGACGTGGCCGCCGCCCACGCGGCGGGCTTCTCCCCGGTGACCGGCGTCCTGCGACGGCTGATCCCCGAATGGTCGCCGTGGCTGCCGCCGTTCCCGGAGAACGTGGACGCCGACACCGTCCGGCAGCAGGAGTTCCGTGCCGTGCGCGAAGTCCTGACCGGCTGCGGTCCGGCGGTGCTGGTGCTCGACGACGTCCACTCCGCCGACGACGACACGTGGGAGTTCCTGCGCGGGCTCGCGGCGTCCCCCGTGTCGCCGCTGAGTGTTGTCGTCAGTGCGGAGACGGGCGGCCCCCGGCGATTCCCGCCGCTGCGTGAAACCGCCGCGCGGCTCTCGCTCCCGGCGTTCACCGCGGCCCAGGTGCGGACGCTGCTGGACGCGTCCTTCGGCCGCTGCGCGCCGGATTTCGCCGAAGCGGCGCACCGGCGGACGTCCGGGATCGCCGTCGACCTGACGGCTTTGGTCCAGAGCGTCGGCGACACGGCGGAGGCGCTGTCGGCGGACAGGCTGGCGTCGGCGACCGTGCCGCCGATCGTGCGGAGCCGGGTCGCCGGACTGATGGCGGCGCTCGGCCCGGCCGCGCGTGACGTCGTCCGCGCGACCGCCGTGCTGGGGTCGCCCGCCGGGGAACCGGATCTGGGCGCGGTCGCGGCCCCGTCGTCCGGGGAGATCTCCGGCGCTGTCACCGAAGCCGTGGAAGCGGGACTGCTGCGGGACCTCGGCCGAGGCCGGTATGTCTCGGGGAGCCCGCTGATCGCCGAAGCGGTCTACGCGTTGCTGCCCGGGCCTCAGCGGTGCGCGATGCACGGACGCGCCTCCGCCCGGCTCGCCTCCGGCGCCGAACCCTTCGCGTCGCTCATCGCCCGTCACGCGCGGCTTGCGGGTGATCTCGCCGCGTGGACACAGTGGACCGGGGTCGCGGTCGACAACGCCATCGAAGACGGCCGGACCGAGGAGGCGAGCCGTCTGCTCGAAGCGGCCCTGCGGGACACGGACCTGCCGCGGACCGCGCGCGAATCGTTCGCCGTCCGGCTCGGCAGGGAACTGCCGCGCAGCATCGCCCACGCAGGCACGGTCCGGCTGCTGCGGGAGATCCTGCGCGAATGGCCGCTGAGCAAGGCCGCGCGGGGCGAGATCCGGGTCCACCTCGGTCAGGTGCTGATCAACCAGGTGGGCAAGGTCGAGGCGGGCAGGCTCGAGATCGAGCTGGGCGCGGCCGACCTCGGCAGGCGGCAGGCCTTGCTCGCCAGGGGACTGGTCACCCTGGCGCTGCCGCATATCGGGACGGTCCCGGTGGAGGAGAACCTCCGCTGGCTCGACGAGGCCGAACAGGTGAGCAAGGGGGAGCACGACGCCGGGCTGCTCGCCGCGATCGCCGCCAACCGGCTCTCGGCGCGGATGCAGATCGCCGATCCGGAGGCGTGGGACGACATCGCCGACCTGCCACGGGCGCCGGAGTCGGCCGAGGTCTGCCGACAGGTCGCCCGCACCTACATCAACCTGGCCGACGCGGTGGCGTGGAACGGGCACTACCCGGTCGCGCGGGCCTATCTCGCGACCGCGCGGCGGCTGATCCGCGACGACCACCAGCCCTATCTCGACGCGCTGGCCGACGGCACGGAACTGCGGCTGGACCTCGCGATGGGGGAATGGGCGAGTGTCGCCGAGAAGGCGCGGGCGATGCTGACGCGGGTCGACAAGGACAGTTCACTCGCCGCGGAGCCGCTGCTCGTGCTCGGCTGGTACGAGTACGGGCAGCACCGGCCGACGGCGGCACTGCGCAGTTTCGACGCGGCGTTCGCGCTTTCCGCGGGCAGTGTCCCGGTGCAGGCTTCGGCGTACGCGGGCCGTGTCGCCGTCCACCAGGCGGGCAAGGATCTGCAGGCCGCCCGGCGCCTGGCCGAGTACGGCCTGGAAACCGTGCGCCGCAAGAACAACTGGGTCTGGGCGGCCGAACTGATGCCGTTCGCCGTGCGCACCATGCTCGGGCTGGGGCAGCACGTCGAGGCGAGAGAGTTGCTCGCGGAGTACCGGCAGGGCATCGACGGCAAGGACACACCGGTCGCCAACGCGTCGGCGCTGCTGTGCCGGGGGATGCTCACCCAGGCGCGCGGCGAGACGCTCGCGGCCGGCGATCTGCTGCTCGGCGCCGCCCGGGCCTACCGCGCGCTGCCGTTCCCGTATTTCGCCGCCTACGCCGACGAACTCGCGGCCGGATGCTTCTCCGAAGCCGGGGAGCGGGAACGTGCCGTCGCCTCCTTCACCGCGGCGGAGACGACGTACGCGAGTCTCGGCGCCGCCGTCGACGCGCTCCGCTGCCGCCGGTCACTGCGGCGATGCGATCCGGAGATGCCCCGGCGTGGCCGCAAGGGCTACGGCGAAGCGTTGTCGCCGAGGGAACTCGAGGTCGCCCGGCTGGCCGCCCGGAACCTCACCAACCGGGAGATCGGCGAGCGGCTGTTCCTCTCGCCGCGGACGGTCGAGATCCACATCGGACGGGCACTGCGCAAACTGGGGCTGCCCTCGCGGACCGTCCTGACCGATGACCTGCTCCGTGACGCGACCGGTGAGGGTTCCAAAACCGCCTGACGCCATTCCCTAGGGGTCCGTATTCGGCGATTCGCTGGGTATGTCGCGAGAAACCGCAGGTGAGAGGCGGTTTTTTTAAATAGTGGAACGATCGCCGCGCTCCACTATTGTTCCGTTTCCGTCGCCGACCGACAGTTGTCCGGCATTCGCGATTTTCCCGAAAGGAATCACCGTGAGCAGAAAACGGATCTTCGGCGTGGTCGCCCTGACCATGGCCGCACTGGCACCGGCGGCGGGCATCGCCCTCGCGGCACCGGCCGTCCCTTCCCGCGCCATCGCCCCGACCGACGTCGCGCCCTTGCCGTCGGGCGGCGTCCACGGCCAGAGCATCGGCGGCTCACCGGCGTCGGTCAAGGACTACCCGTACGTCATCGCCGCCCTGCGTGAAGGCGGCTCGCGACCGAAGGGGCAGAGCTGCTCCGGTTCCGTCATCGCGCCACGGAAGGTGATGGTCGCGGCGCACTGCAAGGAACTCGCGGGCGAGAAGAGCGTCCTTTATGGACTGGACGACCTCAAGGGCGCGGGCGGCACCCAGCTGAAGGCCGTCGACTACCGGCTCCACCCCAGGTTCACCCAGCCCTGGAACGGTTACGACGTCGCGGTGATCACCGTCGACGGGGACATCCCGGTCCCGCCCGGTGGCTACGCGAAGGTCGCCACCTCAGCCGACACCGGCTTGGAAACGCCCGGAAAGGACGGGTTCAGCCTCGGCTACGGCAAGAAGGACATCAACGACTCCACCCAGGACGTCACGCTGCACAAGCTGACGCTGCCGATCGTCAACGCGAGCCAGTGCACCGGCGTGGAGAACGGCGTCGACCCGAAGACGATGATCTGCGCCGGATACTCCGACGGCCGCAAGACCGTCCTGCCCGGTGACAGCGGCGGCCCGTTCGTCGTCAACGGGAAGGTCGTCGGGATCACCTCGTGGAGCCGCAGCGACTTCCGCTGGTACAGCGTCTACAGCAGGCTCAACAACGAGATGGGGGACTGGGTCGCCGAGCAGATCGGCGGCGAGCAGCCGGGTGACGCCTTCACCCTCGCCGCGTCGCCCTCGTCGGTGAAGGTCCTGCCCGGGAAGTACGTGTCGGCGAGTGTGACGAGCAAACCGGGCAAGAACGGTGCCGAGAACATCACGCTCTCGGCGTCGGGGCTGCCCGAGGGTGCCAAGGCCACGTTCCAGCCCGCCACGATCAAGGCGGGCGAGGTGGCGAAACTGACCATCGAGACCGCCGCCGGGACCTCGGAAAAGGCTTACCAGGTCACGATTTCCGGGAAGGGCACGGCCGAGACGGCCACCGCCGGGCTCACCCTCACCGCCGGTGCGGGTGAACCTCCCACCGGCGACCTGAACGTGACCGTGAACCCGTCGGCCGGCTCCGGCCGCGCCGGTTCGCTGGTGAGCGCCACCGTCACCGCGACCGGCGGCAGCGGCTCGATCACGTTGTCCGCCAGTGGTTCCGGGCTGCCGCTCAACCCGATGTTCTCGCCGCAGAGCGTGGCCAGCGGCGGCACGTCGACCATGCAGGTCTTCGCGCCGTTCAAGGCGGGCACGTACCCGGTCACGGTGACCGCCAAGGACAGCGGCGGCAAGACCGCGACCACCACGTACACCCTCACCGTCCAGTGATCTTCGCCGAAACAGAGGTGACCATCCATGCGTGACAAGACGAAAACCCTGCTGGCACTCGGTTTGCTGAGCCCACTGCTCGCGCTCGGTGCCGGAACGGCCGTCGCCGCCGAAGGCTCGGTGATCCCTGCCAAGGAGCACTACGGCGACCAGTACATCGTCGTCCTCCACGACGTCGCCGCGGCCGGGCAGACGGCGTCGGCCGATCTGGCGAAGCGGTACGGCGGCGAGGTCCGCTCGGTCTGGACCGCGACCATCCGCGGCTTCTCGGCCAAGAGCATGACCCCGGCCGAGGCACGGAAGCTGGCCGCGGATCCTTCGGTCAAGGCGGTCTACGAAGACGGCACCGCACGCGGCACCGGCACCCAGCAGAACCCGACCTGGGGGCTGGACCGGGTCGACCAGAAGAATCTCCCGCTGGACAAGGCCTACGCCTATCCCAACGAGGGCAGCGGCGTCACCGCCTACGACATCGACAGCGGTATCAACCCGTCGAACCCCGAGTACGAAGGCCGCGCCAGCCTCGGCAAGGACTTCATGGGTGGCGACGGCAAGGACTGCAACGGCCACGGCAGCCATACCGCCGGCACCCTCGGCAGCAAGACCTACGGCGTCGCGAAGAAGGTCAAGATCGTCGGGTTGAAGGTCCTGGGCTGCGACAACACCGGGCCGGACTCGGGCATCATCGACGCCGTCGACTGGGTGACGGCCAACGCGCAGAAGCCCGCGGTGGCGAACATGAGCCTGACCATGGACGCCCCCGGTGTCGGTGACGACGCGCTCAAGCGGTCGATCGCCTCGGGTGTCGTCTACGGCGTGGCGGCGGGCAACGCCTCCACCGACGCCTGCAACACCAGCCCGGCCCGGGTGCCCGAAGCGATCACGGTCAACGCTTCGGACTCCAGTGACAACCGGTCTTCGTTCTCGAACTACGGCAGCTGCACCGACATCTTCGCGCCCGGCACGAACATCACGTCGCTGAGCCCGAGCAACGGCGGCTCCGCGGGCATGAGCGGGACCTCGATGGCGACGCCGCACGTCGTCGGCGCGGCCGCGCTCTACCTGTCGGCCAACCCGGGCGCCACCCCGCGACAGGTCCAGGACGCGCTGGTGAACGGCGCGACCGCGGGCGTCATCAAGAACGCGGGCAGCGGTTCGCCGGACAAACTGCTGAACGTCTCGTTCATCGGCAGCGGCGGCCCCGGCCCGAAATGCGGGGCCAAGTCGAACACCACACCGGTGTCCATCCCGGACGCCGGGGCGGCGGTGACCAGCTCGGTGACCCAGGAAGGCTGCGACGGCAAGGCTTCCGCGTCGCTGCCGGTCAAGGTGGACGTCTCGCACACCTACAGCGCGGACCTCGTCCTCGACCTGATCGGGCCGAGCGGCAAGGCTTACCGCCTCCAGGGTTCCGGCGGTGTCGGCTCGGCCGATGGCGTGCACCGGACCTTCACGGTCGACGCCTCCGGTGAGGCGGCCAACGGCACCTGGAAGCTGAGCGCGCAGGACGTCTATCGGTTCGACACCGGCAGCATCGACGGGTTCACCGTCACCTTCTGAAGCCCTTGAGACTCGCCGGTGTCTTCGCGTGCGCATTCAGAGGACTAAACGCGGACCAGTTCGTCGCGCTGGATGCCTGCGTGGGTGACGGTGGAGGATTCGGGACGTTGAACATCCCGAATCCTCCACCGTCGCCGTCCAATACGTGCCCCAAGTCCGTGAAGGACTCCGGCAGCGCGTGTCCGGGCCGGTCGTGCGCCTCGGGGACATCCCGGTCACCGTGGTGTCCGGCGGGCTCGGCGGGAGCGGGTTGTCCGAGGTGATCGTGCGCGAGATCGTCAGGATGACCTGAGGGCCCGCCGGAGTTCTGCATAGGTCGGGGCCAGTGTCCGGAGCGTCCTGGCGGCGCGCGCGTCGTCCTCGACGACGAGGTCGTACTGCAGTGAGCCGACCAGCCGTGCCTGCGTGGTGAGGACGGCGGCCGCTTCGCCGTGGCCGACCCGGCGCACGCACACAGCCGCGTCGGAGAGCCTTCGGGCGCCGACGCGGACCGCGAAGTGCATGAGCGACCCGCGCAGTTCCGGGTCGCATCCGGCCTCGATCCGCGCGGCCAGCGCGAGCGCCGCGTCGGCGTTGCCGAGGCTGCCCGGCGGGAGTCCGGCGCCGTGCTCGCCGCTCAGCCGCTTGATCGCCCGGGGGAGTGACGCGACGATCGCGGCCTCCTCGTCGACGACGGTGTGCCGGACGAAGTTGGTTCGCATCGTGTGGGGCTTGCCGTAGTCGACGGTGTCGGCACGCCAGGCGGCGGCGAAATCCGTCCTCGGGATCCGCGCGTACGGGTAGCCCTGCGGATCGTGGGCGGTGACGGACTCGCCGTCCGCGGCGAGCGCGACCAGGAAGTGGTCGGCACCGATCGGGCCGGTCATCCCCGGCTGGTGGCGCAGGTGCCCCATCTCGACCGGCCCGATCAGGACCGGACCGTCGGCCAGGCTTTCGGCGAGCCGGGCGAACGCGGTGCCCGGATCCGGTTCGCTCACGGTTTCCGCACGCCAGCCGAGGACGTCGAGCGCTTCGCCGATGCCGATGTCGGGATCCCAGCCGAACGCGTCGAAGAACGGCATCGAACCGCCGACCAGCTGCATGCCGAAAGGGCTGCCTGTCACGGTTTCGAGCACACCGATTCCCGGTGCTTCGGAGCCCATCATCATCGCGAGGGAATGGGCGTAACAATAGGGGCCGGAGCCGTCGTAAGGAAGATCGATCACGCGTTCGACGATGGCAGTTTTCACGCCGAAACGCCACCCTCCCCGTTTTCCGTCCGTTGTGGACGGTGTATCACCCGTCCGGGGGTTTCGGGGCCACTCAACGGGTTCTATCCAGGGGACACCGCCGGTACCGGTTGCCGTCGACGATCTTGCCGACACAGGATGACCGTCTATCGGACTCGCTGTCCCCGCCGTCCTGACCTGGGCCGACGGAAGCGAGGGGGTGAGGCGGAGGCGGCATGGCGGAACGGCGTGGGCGAAATCGGTGGCGCCGGGGCACAGCGCTGCTCACGGTGATCGTCGTGGCCCTCCTGATGGGTGCCCCGCTGCCCGCGAACGCCCAGACGCAGCCGCGCGGAGCGGGCACCGAACGGCCGATCGGGCCGGAACCGGTGTACTCCGGGCTGGCGCACGGCGGTATCACGATGGCCGCCAACTCGGTCGTGCAGTGTGGTGTCGGCGTGGTCTGCAACGAGTCCGCGAGCAACGCGAGCCCGGTGTCGTGGATCAAGACCGACCCGGCCGCGCCCGGCAACACCGCCTCCGCGGCGAACCTGTCCGTCCCGGCCGGGGCGAAGCTGCTCAACGCCCGGCTGTACTGGCAGTTCAACCCGGTCGCCTCCAGCGGGACCTCCGGTGACGGCTCCCTGGGCAACCAGGTCTCGCTGAAGACCCCGGGATCGAGCAGCTACCAGCGGATCACCGCCGACACCTACGACTGGTTCCCCGCGCTGGCGACGTCCGGCTTCCCGGTCCCGTACACCTACGGCGGCGCGGCCGACGTGACCGACGCGGTGACCAAGGCCGGAGTGGGCCAGTACACCGTCGCCGACATCCAGGCCTGTCAGGGCCAGTCGATCAGCGGGACCAACCTGGGCTGCTGGGGCGGCTGGTCGCTGGTGGTGGCCTACGAACTCCCCAGCGAACCGCTGCGCTACCTCCAGGTGTGGGACGGTCTGCAGCGGGTCGCGGGCGGTGGCGCGCCGACCTCGTCGACCATCGCGCTGAGCGGCATCAAGGCTCCGACGTCACGCCAGCCGAACGTCGAACTGGGGATCGTGGCCGGCGACGGCGACGCGCCCATCTCGGGTGACTACCTCCAGGTCGGTCCGAACGCGAGCAGCCTTCAGGACATTTCCCTGCCCGGACCCGCGGGCCCGGTGACGAACAACGCGTTCAGCAGCCGGATCGACAAAGTCGCGGCCAACGGCTCGGGCGCGAACGTCACCACACGCAATCCCAATCCGGTGAACAACGTCGGGTACGACGCCCGCAGTGTCGACATCACCGGGAAGGTCCCCGCGGGCACCAGCGCGCTCCAGATGAAGATCGGCACCACCGGTGACGCGCTGTACCCGCAGGTGGTCTGGCTCGTCACCGACGCGCTCGAACCGGACTTGCAGATCACCAAGGCCAACGACCCGGCCGGCACCACGAACGACGCTCCGCCCGGCTACGTCACCAAGGGCGGCGACGTCACCTACACCTTCGACGTCGCCAACCGGCACGCCGACGGCACCACCACCGACCTCGACACGGCGACGAACGTGGTGCTCACCGACACGCTGCCGGACGGCGTCACCTTCGTGGCCGGGTCCAATCCGGACTGTTCGGCCGCCGGGCAGGTGGTGACCTGCACCCTGCGGAACCTGAAGCCAGGGCAGTCGCAGAAGGTCGCCTTCAAGGTCAAGGTCGGCGCCTCGGTGCCGGACGGCACCAAACTCGACAACACCGGCAAGCTGACCTTCCGCGGTGAGGACACCGGCCGTCCGCAGGAGCGCACCTCGAACACGGTGCGGAACACGGTCGCCTCGCCCGGGTACCAGCTGACGAAGTCGGTCGACCTCGCCGAGGCGATCCCGGGGGACACCCTGACCTACCGGGTGACCCTGCGGAACACCGGCGTGATCCCCGTGCCCGCGCTCACGGTGCGCGACACCCTGCCGCCGGGCACGACTTACGTGTCGTCCGCTCCTTCGAAGGGCACGGCGTCCGGAACGGGGCCGATCGACTGGGCCGTGAACGGCCTCGCCATCGGGGAGACAGCCACGCTGACCGTGCGCGTGAAGGTCGACGAAGCCGCCATCGGCAAGGAACTGGTGAACCGCGCGACCGTGCCGATCGGACCGCCGCCGGTCGTCCCGCCCGACAACCGCTGCCCGGACGATCCGGCCGCGGCGTGCGCGAAGACCAAGGTGCCCCCGCCGTCGTACACGGTGACGAAGACCGCGGACAAGGAGTCCGCCAACCCCGGTGACACCGTGCGCTACACGGTCAAGGTCGCCAACACCGGAAAGGTGACCGCGGCGGATCTCAAGGTCGTCGACGATCTGACCGGCGTGCTGGACGACGCGGTCTACCAGAACGACGCCACCGCGTCGCCCGGTGCCGTGACGTATGCGGAGCCGAAGCTGACGTGGACCGGCACACTCGCGGCGGGGAAGAGCGCGGAGTTCACCTACACGGTCAAGGTGAAGAACCCCAACACCGGCGACAACCGGTTGAAGAACGTGGTGACGTCGGAGACTCCAGGCGGGAACTGCCCTCCGGGTTCGACGGATCCGAAGTGTGGCACCACGACGCCGGTCTCGGGTCTGTTGATCGAGAAGACGGTCGACAAAGCGTCCGCGAACCCGGGCGACACGGTGAAGTACACGGTGACCGTGCGGAACACCGGGCAGACGAAGTTGACCGGTGCGACGTTCACGGACGATCTGACGCAGGTCCTCGACGACGCGGACTACCGGAACGACGGTGCCGCGACCATAGGTGCGGTGTCCTTCGCTTCGCCGAAGCTGACGTGGACCGGCGATCTCGGCGTCGGCGAGACGTCCACGGTGACCTACACGGTCAAGGTCAAGAGCCCGAACACGGGCGACAACAAGCTCAAGAACACGGTGTCGTCGGAAACGCCGGGCGGAAACTGTCCGCCGGGTTCGACGGATCCGAAGTGTGGCACCACCACGCCGGTGTCGGGTTTCAAGATCGAGAAGGTGGTCGACAAGCAGTCGGCGAACCCTGGTGACGTCGTGAAGTACACGGTGACCGTCACGAACACCGGCCAGACCGAGATCTCCGGTGCGACGTTCACCGATGATCTGACGCAGGTCCTGGATGACGCGGATTACCAGAACGATGGTGTGGCGACTGTCGGTGCGGTGTCGTTCGCTTCGCCGAAGTTGACGTGGACCGGTGACCTTGAGATCGGTGCCACCTCGACGGTCACGTACACGGTGAAGGTGAAGAGCCCCAACACCGGTGACAACAAGTTGTCCAATGTGGTCACTTCGGACACGCCGGGTGGGAACTGCCCGCCGGGCTCGACGGACCCGAAGTGCGGTACCACCACACCGGTTTCGGGTCTGAAGATCGAAAAGGCTGTCGACAAGCAGGCCGCGAACCCGGGCGATGTCGTCAAATACACCGTCACGGTCACCAACACCGGCCAGACCAAGCTGGCGGGAGCGACGTTCACCGATGACCTGACGCAGGTTCTCGACGACGCCGACTACCAGAACGACGGCACGGCGACGATCGGCGCGGTGTCGTTTGCTTCGCCGAAGTTGACGTGGACCGGTGACCTCGAAATCGGTGCCACCTCCACGGTCACGTACACCGTCAAGGTCAAGAATCCGAACTCAGGCGACAACAAGCTCACCAACGTGGTGACGTCGGAGACCCCGGGTGGGAACTGCCCGCCGGGTTCAAGCGATCCGAAGTGTGGCACCACGACTCCGGTTTCGGGTCTGAAGATCGAGAAGTCGGTCGACAAGCAGTCGGCGAACCCCGGTGACGTCGTGAAGTACACGGTCACGGTGACCAACACGGGGCAGACCAAGATCTCCGGTGCGACTTTCACGGATGACCTGGCGCAGGTTCTCGACGACGCGGACTATCAGAACGACGGTGCGGCGACGATCGGTGCGGTGTCCTATGCGGAGCCCAAGCTGACCTGGACCGGCGACCTCGATGTCGGTGCCGCGGCCACGGTCACCTACACGGTCAAGGTCAAGAACCCCGCTCCCGGCGACAACAAGCTGATCAACACCGTCACCTCTGAAACGCCGGGCGGTAACTGCCCGCCGGGTTCGACGGATCCGAAGTGCGGTACGACCACTCCGGTGTCCGGCTTGAAGATCGAGAAGTCGGTCGACAAGGCCTCGGCGAATCCGGGCGATGTCGTGAAGTACACGGTCACGGTGACCAACACGGGGCAGACCAAGATCTCCGGTGCGACCTTCACGGATGACCTGGCGCAGGTTCTCGACGACGCGGACTATCAGAACGACGGTGCCGCGACGATCGGTGCGGTGTCGTTCGCGGCGCCGAAGCTGACGTGGACCGGTGACCTCGGTGTCGGCGACACGGCCACGGTCACCTACACAGTCAAGGTGAAGAGCCCGAACACGGGCGACAACAAGCTCACCAACGCGGTGACCTCGGAGACGCCGGGCGGGAACTGTCCGCCGGGCTCGACAGACCCGAAGTGCGGTACGACCACTCCGGTTTCGGGGCTGAAGATCGAGAAGGCTGTCGACAAGCAGTCGGCGAACCCTGGCGATGTCGTGAAGTACACCGTCACGGTCAAGAACACCGGGCAGACCAAGCTATCCGGTGCGACGTTCACCGATGACCTGACCCGGGTCCTCGACGACGCGGACTACCAGAACGACGGTGCCGCGACCATCGGCACGGTGTCCTACGCGGAGCCGGAACTGACGTGGACCGGCGACCTCGGTATCGGCGACACGGCCACGGTGACCTACTCGGTCAAGGTGAAGAATCCGAACTCCGGGGACGACAAGCTCATCAACGTGGTGACGTCGGAGACGCCGGGCGGGAACTGCCCTCCGGGCTCGACGGACCCCAAGTGCGGCACGACCACACCGGTTTCCGGGCTGCTCATCAAGAAGACCGCCGACAAGAAGTCGGTCGATCCCGGTGACACGGTGAAGTACACGATCACCGTCACCAACACCGGGCAGACCAAGCAGGACGGCGCGACCTTCACCGACGACATGACCGAGGTCCTGGACGACGCGGACTACCAGAACGACGGCGCGGCGACCATCGGCGGAGTCTCGTACGCGGCACCGAAACTGACGTGGACCGGTGACCTCGGCATCGGGCAGACCTCGACCATCACCTACACGGTCAAGATCAAGAACCCGGACACCGGCGACAAGAAACTGTCCAATGTGGTGACGTCGGAGACGCCGGGCAACAACTGCCCGCCGGGTTCGACCGACCCGAACTGTGTCGCGGACGTGCCGTCCCGCGAACTGACGGTCAAGAAGACCTCGGACAAGCAGACAGCGAACCCGGGCGACGTCGTCACTTACACCGTGACCGTCGCCAACACCGGCAAGGTCGACCTGGTCGGCGAGGACGCCGCACGGGTCACGGACGACCTGTCCGAGGTGCTGGACGACGCCGACTACTCCGGCGACGCCGCGGCGGCCCCGGTCGCCGGGACGTTCGCCTTCACCGCGCCGAACCTGGTGTGGACCGGCGATCTCCCGGTGGGGGCGTCGACCACGCTGAAGTACTCGGTGAAGGTGAAGAACCCGGTCACCGGCGATCACGAACTGCGGAACACCGTCAGCACCAACACCCCGGGCACCTGCCCGCCGCAGTCCGGCGATCCGGCGTGTTCGACGGTCACCCCGGTGCCCGGCATCTCGCTGGAGAAGAAGGCGGACAAGGCCACGGCGAACCCGGGCGACGTCGTCAAGTACACGGTGACGGTGCGCAACACCGGCAAGACGAAGCTCGACGGCGCGACGTTCACCGACGACCTCACCGAGGTCCTCGACGACGCCGTGTTCCAGAAGGACGGTGCGGCGACGATCGGTGCGGTGACCTACGAGGAACCGAAGCTGACCTGGACCGGTGACCTGGAGATCGGGCAGACGGCGACGGTCACCTACAGCGTCAAGGTGACCAAGACCGACGGCGACGGCAAACTCGCCAACGTGATCACCACCGACACCCCGGGTGGAAACTGCCCGCCGGGCAGCAAGGATCCGAAGTGCGGTACGACGACGCCGTTGTCCAGCCTGAAGATCAAGAAGACGGTCGACAGGACGGAGGCCAAACCGGGCGAGGTCGTCACGTTCACCGTCACGGTGGAGAACACCGGACAGGCCACTGTGGACGATGCGACGTTCACCGACGACCTGAGCCAGGTGCTGGACGACGCCACCTTCGACGGCACCGCGAAGGCCAGTACGGGAACGGTCACCTACTCCGTGCCCAAGCTCACCTGGAAGGGCGAGCTCAAGCCGGGGGAGAAGGCCACCGTCACCTATGCCGTCACAGTGCGGAAGCCGGCGACCGGTGACCACCGTCTGCGCAACGTGGTCACGTCCGAGACCCCGGGCGGCAACTGCCCGCCGGGCTCGGCGAACCCCGACTGCGGGACCGACACCCGGGTGCCGCCGACTCCGCAGCCGCCGGACCAGCCGAACCCGCAGCCGCCCACCCCGCGCCCGCCGGGCCTGGCTGTCACCGGTTCGCCGGTGAAGACCATGTCGATCCTGGCGCTGGGCATGCTGGCCATCGGCGCCCTGCTGCTCCTCGCCGGACGGAGGCGCCGGGAGTCCTGACCGGGCTCAGTGCGGATTGCCCATCGACGAGTTGTCGTAGCTGCCGGGCTTGGCGCGGTAGGGATAGCGGCCCTGCTTCCTGCCGCGCCGGACCCGGCGGCCCAGCAGCATCCCGACGGTGAGGAGGAGCGAGACGACCAGGAGCGCTCCGCCACCGATGAAGAGCAACGCCGTTCCCATCGTCATGAGACGAGCTTAGGCGCCGCGACCAGCGCTTCGACCTCGACGACGAGTTCCGGGCGCGCCAGCGCGGCCACGACGATCAGCGACTGGGCGGGCCAGTCCGCTTCCGGGTACCAGCGGGAGAAGGTCTCGCGCGTCGCCGTGCGGAAACCGTCGAGGTGCTCGGTGCCGGACAGCATGCTGAAGATCTTGACCAGGTGTTCCGGCCCGGCGCCCGCGGCTTCGAGCAGCCGTTCGAGGTTGGCGAGCAACGCGCGGGTCTGGGACTCGGCGTCGGGCCCGGCCAGTTCGCCGTCGGGCAGCATGCCGACCTGACCGGACACGACGACGAGTTCGTGATCGGCGGGTACGCGGACCAGATGGCTGTACGGCCCGATCGGTGCCGCCACGGTCTCCGGATTCCAGCGCTCGATCATCGGTCCCCATTTCTCGGTGCACGGCGTGCTTCGCCGCCGATTATCGAGGACCGATGATTCCGTACCGCGACGGGAGTCTCCCCTTCGAAGGACGATGACCGAAGGGACTCCGGATGACGGATTCAGGACAGAAGGCGCGCGATCGCGCCACGACCGGGGTCTGGCCGCTGATCCGCACCGAGCGGGCGGCCCTGGCGAACGACCTCACGGGGATCGCCGAAGAGCGGTGGGAAACGCCATCGCTGTGCGCAGGGCTGACGGTGCGCGAGGTGCTGGCGCACCTCACCGCGGGGGCGAGTCTCACGCCGGCTCGGTGGTTCGCCGGGGTGATCCGCTGCCGGTTCGATTTCGACAGGCAGGTCGCGCTGCGACTGGCCGAACAGCTGGGTGAGGACGGCGCCGAGACGCTGGAGCGGTTCCGCCGTGTCGTCAGCAGTACGACGAAACCGCCGCTGCCGAAGATGGCGATGCTCGGCGAGGCGATCGTGCACGCCGAGGACATCCGCCGCCCGCTCGGCCTCCGCCGGGACTACCCGATCACCGTCCTCACCGCGCTGGCCGGGTACTACCAGGGCGCCGACATGGTGGTGATGGCGAAAGGGCGTATCGGCGGGCTGCGGCTCGAAGCGACCGATGGTCCCTTCGCGGTCGGGTCCGGGCCGCTCGTTTCGGGTACGACCCTGGCGCTGATCATGGCGATGACCGGACGGGCGGCGTACCTGGCGGACCTCAGTGGCGACGGGGTCTCCATCCTGCGGCAACGGGTGCCGTCGCAGGACTGACTATCAGCCCTGCTCGAGGGGCAGGCCCGCGTCGGCCCAGTCTTCGATGCCCTCCCGGTACTTGCGGACGTCGGTGTAGCCGAGGGCGGTGAGCCGGTCGGCGACCTGCCCGCTGTTCGGGCACGCGGGGTTCGAGCAGTAGGTGACGATCGCGGCGCCGCGATCGGGCAGTAGGGTCGCTGCCCGCGCGTCGACGTCGGCGAGGATCAGGGGAGCGGCGCCGGGCAGATGCTGCTTGGCGTAGTACTCGCCACCCAGCGCGTCGATCACTGTCACCGTCTTCGCCTCGATCGCGGCCTTCAGCTCGTCACGGGTGATGAGTGCGGTCATGTCGCTACCTCCGGTTAATCGGACTATAGTCCGCATGTGCCTCACGACCATAGCGGACCGCAGTCCGCTTCTGCAACGCCGCTGGAACTTCTGTGCACGCCGCCCCCCAAGGAGCGTGCCGACGCCGCCCGCAACCGGGCCGCCATCCTGGACGCGGCCGCGTCACTGTTCGCCGAGCACGGCGTCGAAGCGGTGTCGATGGACCAGGTGGCGGCGGCTGCGGGAGTGGGCAAGGGGACGCTGTTCCGCCGCTTCGGGGACAAGGCGGGGCTGGCCGCGGCGCTGCTGGACGCCCGGGAACGCGTGCTCCAGGAAGGGATCCTGCACGGCCCGCCGCCGCTGGGCCCCGGCGCTCCGCCGGCCGAACGGCTCGTGGCATTCGCGGACGCGTACGTCGGCTACGTGCTCAAGCATCTGCCACTGGTGCGGATGTCGGAGACCGCGGCGCCGGGCGCGCGGTACCGCATCGGGGCCTACCGGTTCTGGCACCGGCACGTCGCGATCCTGCTCGACGGCGTTCCCGACCCCGAGCACGCCGCGCACGCCCTGCTGGCCCCGCTGGCGGCCGAGCACCTGACCGCGTTGCTGCCGGAACTGGGGGAGGACCGCGTCCGCGCGGGGATCACGCGCCTGTGGCGGGACGCGGCCTCCGGCTGATCAGGCCGAACCGGCCGCGGCCGGCACCGGATGCCAAGGTGTCGCGTCGAAGATCAGCGTGATGGACTCGATCCGGCCGTCCCGCAGCCGGAAGTGCTCCGCGGTGCGCTGGGTTCCCATCGGGAGGACGGTGTGCACGTCGTAGACGAGCGTGGCTTCCGTGTCGCCGTAAAGCTCACTGATCATGTCGACGCCGGTGACCACCTGGAGGAAACCGGGCAGCCCGGCGAGGTGCCCGTCGGCGTCGGAGGTCATCATCGGGCTCCGGAAGACGAAGGTGTCATCGAGCAGGGCGGCCGCCGCGGGCACGTCCCCCGCGAATCTCGCCCGGTGATAGGCCTGGACGGTCTCTCGTGTCGTGCCGGTCATGAACGCTCCTCCGGATAGCGGGCCAAACGGTCCTGGTTTTCCACCACGCGCAGGCAGAGATGCCGCATCAAGGCCGTCTCGGCGGGAGTGAAACCGCGGAAGACCGCCGCCATCGCCGCCTGTGACGGCCGCCGGAACTCGTCGAGCCAGGTCCGGCCCGCCGGGGTGATCCTGGCGAGCACGGAACGCCGGTCCTCCGGCGCTGGAACGCGTTCGGCCAGGCCACCGCGTTCCAGCGTGTCGACCAGGCCGGTCACGTTCCTCGAACTCACCCCCGCGGAGCCGGCGAGATCCTTGATGCTGACCCCGGTCTCGTTGCCCGCCAAGCGGATCAGGATGTCCAGCGCGCCGGGGCTGAGCCCGCGGCTGTCGGTGCCCGTCGAGCGCAGTTTGTCCAGGCCCCGTGCCGCCGCCCGGATGGCCGCCGCCGCCTCCAAGGCGCCGAGATCGTCGTCGCCGGCGAACTCGGCGAGCGCTGTCCGCACCCGGGGATCGAACAGCAGGTCGTCCCGATCACGGCCGAAATCATCTACGTGCTTCATAGTGAAGCACTACTTTAATACGTACTTCCGTATCTGTCATCGGCGGGGAGGGGCGTGAGACAAGTAAGGTGTCGGCGAGACCCGGGAGTGTGTCGATGACGGTGGGGCGCCGGACGTACCGGCCTGCGAGGCAGGCCGTGCTGGTCCTGCTCGCCGCCGTGCTGACCGCACTCGGCCTGTTCCTCGCGCTCCACTCGGGCGATTCCGCTTCGGCGGACGAGTCGCGTGGGGCGAACGCGACGGTCGACTCCTCGGTCTCCAAGGCCGTGGCGCCGGTGCGCGCCATGGGCAGGCTCGCCGCCGAACCTTCGCTGCTGGGTGTGCACGGTCATGGTGACCTGCCGCTCTTCGGGACCGTCCCGCACGGGCCCGCGTCCACGACGCTGCTCCGGCTCAGCGAACTCCACGACGACGTCACTCCTCCCTCGCGCACGGCGAACCGCCTCGCGCTGGGGGATCGCGCTCCTCCTCTCCCGGTAGCCGTCTGAAGCTGCCGGGCACGTCTTCCGCGTGCCCGGACCGGGAATCCGCGCGCCTGCTTTCGCTTTCCGCGCGCGGGTGAATTCATCGAGGAGAAACCGTCGTGCCGCGCGAAACCGCGCGGCGAGGCATGACCGGGCGAGCCGTCGTCTCGCTGGTCATCCTCGCCGCGACCGTGTATTTGTTGCTGACCACCGCCCCGCGCCTGGGGCTCGATCTGCGTGGTGGCACGCAGATCGTGCTGGAGACCAAGGATTCGCCCACCGTCACCGCCGACGCGGAGACCACTGACCGGACGCTCGAAGTGTTGCGCCGCCGGGTCGACGCGCTGGGCGTCGCCGAGCCCATGCTGGCCCGCTCCGGGGACAACCGGATCATCGTCGAACTGCCCGGCGTGCGGGATCCGCGCGAAGCCGTCGAAGTGATCGGCCGTACCGCGCAACTGTCCTTTCATCCGGTGATCGGCGTCGGATCCGTCCCCGGCGAAAAGCCGGACACCCGCGTCCTTCCCGACGAGAGCGGCCGGCCGATCACGCTCGGACCCGCCGCGCTGACCGGCGAGGGTGTCGACGGGGCACGCTCGTCGATCGATTCGCAGGGTGGCGGCGGCTGGCTCGTTTCCGTCGACTTCAAAGGGGATTCGGGCCGAGCCTGGGAAGGACTGACCGGGCAGGCGGCCTGCTCGCCGCCCGGCGACCCGGCCCGCCGGGTGGCGATCGCCCTCGACGACAAGGTGATCTCGTCGCCCCAGGTGAGCCCGCAGGTCGCCTGCGGGGTCGGGATCGCCGGCGGGAGCACCCAGATCACCGGGCAGTTCTCCCCGGCCGAAGCGAAGGATCTGGCGTTGCTGATCAACGCCGGCGCGCTGCCGACACCGGTCGAGATCATCGAGCAGCGGACCGTCGGCCCCACGCTCGGCGCCGCCGCGATCGACGCCAGCGCCCGCGCCGCCGTGATCGGCCTGGCGCTGACCGCGCTGTTCCTGCTGGCGGTGTACCGCCTGGCCGGGCTGGTCGCAGTGGGCGCGCTGGTGGCGTACGCCGCCGTGTCCTACGCCGCCCTGCTCGCCGTCGGCGCGACGCTGACCTTGCCGGGGCTCGCCGGATTCGTCCTGGCCATCGGCATGGCCGTCGACGCCACCGTGCTCGTCTTCGAAAGGACGAGAGAGGAACACTCGGTCAAACAGGGAGGCACGCTGCCGCGCTCGGTCAGCCGCGGGTTCAGCGGCGCGTTGTCGGCGATCGTCGATTCGAACGTGACCACCCTGCTCGCCGCGGGACTGCTGTTCTGGCTCGCATCCGGCCCGGTGCGCGGGTTCGGGGTGACGCTGTCCATCGGTGTCATCGTGGCCCTGTTCATCTCGCTGGTGCTCACGCGCTGGCTGCTGCACCTCACGATGCGGGGCGTGGTCGCGCGCAAACCGCGGCTTTCCGGCCTCACCCACGAGGGCCGGGTCCGCCAGTGGGTGAACAGGCGCGACCCGGAGTTCCTCGGCAAGCCCCAACGCTGGCTGATGGTGGCGGGCGCGGTCGTCATCGCCGCGATCGCGGGACTGTTCGTGGCGGGGCCGAACCTCGGCGTCGAGTTCACCGGCGGCCGGGTGATCGAATACAGCACTTCGTCGCCCGCCGACGTCGAACAGATCCGCGACGCTGTCTCCGACGCCGGATTCCCCCGCGCCGTCGTGCAGCTGTCCGGGGAGAAGGACATCTCGGTCCGCACCGAGCCGATCGACGAGGCCGCCACCGAGCGGATCCGGACCGCTGTCGCCGGGGTCGCCGGTGACGCGACCGAGATCCGCGACGAGCAGATCGGCCCGAGCCTCGGCGTCGAACTGCGCACCAAGGCGGTGATCGCGCTCTGCCTCGCGGTGCTGGCGCAACTGATCTACCTCGCGGTGCGGTTCGACTGGCGCCTCGGGCTGGCCACCGTGGCCGCGCTCGCGCAGGACGTCCTGATCATCCTCGGGATCTTCGCCTGGCTGGGCAAGTCCCTGGACGGCGTCTTCCTCGCCGCGCTGCTCACGGTGATCGGCTACTCGGTCAACGACTCGGTGGTGGTCTTCGACCGGGTCCGGGAGGTGCGGGGACAGCACCGCAAGGAGCCGTTCGCCCGCGTCGTCGGCACGGCGGTGCTGCAGACGTTGCCGCGGACGATCAACACCGGGATCGGGGTGCTGTTCGTGCTCGGGGCGCTGCTGTTCCTCGGCGACGGTTCGCTGGCCGATTTCGCGCTCGCGCTCCTGCTCGGTCTGGTCGCCGGCACGGTGTCCACTGTGGCCACCGCAGGTCCCGTGGCGATCCTGCTCGACAAGCGGTGGCCCGGGGCCGGCCGTCCCGTCCGCAAGGCGTCGCGGACACAGAAGCGCGACGACAACGGCGCGGTGGTGTGATCGGCGTTCCTTTGTGGACCGCCGGGCTCCGCCCGGCCTCTATGCTCGTTCCCGGTGGCAGGGGAGTCCACCGGGAACGAGGGGCGGGGTAGATGATCCAGAGCGTGCTCGTCGGCGCTGTCGTCGTGCTGGCTTGGACGATGACAGCGGCACGGCTGGAACGGTGGCAGATCACCGCGCCGATGGCGATGGTCGCGGCGGGGCTGGCGATCGGGTTCAGCACCCGCAACGATCTCGGCAACGGGCTCAATACCGAGATCGCCCTCAACGCGGCGGAACTGATCCTCGCGCTGCTGCTGTTCGTGGACGCCACCGCGGTCAAGGGCGGCTATCTCGGGCGTGACGCCAAGACCGCGGTGCGGCTGCTGCTGATCGCGCTGCCACTGACGATCCTGATCGTGATGGGCGTCGGCCTGCTGGTGCTGCCGGGCCTCGGCTGGGTGGTGATCCTGCTGATCGCCTGCATCATCGCGCCCACGGACTTCGCTCCGGCGACCTCGGTGGTGCACGACGTCCGGGTGCCCGAACGCGTGCGGCACCTGCTGAACGTCGAAAGCGGGTACAACGACGGCGTCGTCGCCCCGGTGTTCATCTTCGCGCTCACCCTCGCGGGGAGCAATCACCAGGCGAGCACGCCGGGTGAGGCGCTGCAGGCCGCTGTCCCGGCGGCGTTGCTGGCCGTGCTGGCGGGCTCCGTCATCGGCGCGGTGGCCGCTGTCGCGATGAACGTGACGGGCAGGCACGGCTGGTCGACGCGGCATTCCGCGCGGGTCGCGGCCGTCGCGTTGCCGCTGCTGACCTACACCGCCGCCGTCGCGATCGGCGGCAACGGTTTCGTCGCCGCGTTCATCTGCGGGATCGCCTACAAGACCGCCCGGCACCCCGACGAGGACGAACTCGGGCTCGCCGAGGACGTCAGCTCGCTGTGCGGGCTGCTGATGTGGTTCGTCTTCGGCAGCACCGCGGTACTGGTGCTGTCCTTCGGCCTCACCTGGGGTGTGGTGATCGTCAGCGTCGTCGCGCTGACCGTCGCCCGGCTGATCCCGGTGCTGCTCACCTTGCTGCGGACGGATTTCCGGTGGCGGGACCGGATGACCATCGGTCTGCTGGCGCCGCGCGGCGCGGCGTCGATCGTGTTCGGGCTGCTGGCCTACAACTCACTCGACGGGGACGCGGCGGACGCCGCCTTGAGCGTCATGGCGGTGACCGTGCTGGCGAGCGTCGCCGCGCACGGTGTCGGGGCGTCGGCCTTCCTGAACCGCAAGTCCAAGACCTCTTGAGCGGTAAAGACGGTTAGAACCGTCCCTGCTACTCACGAGGTCCTGGACCTGAGCCGGTGGTGTCGTGTCTGCACCTGCGGTGCGCGAAGACGTAACTCGCGTGATCAGGAACGGAACTCGCGTGATCAGGCGGCGAACACGGTGAACGTCGTCCGATCACGCGAGATCGGCCATCTCGCCCGAACACGACACCTTCGCCCTTCTTCTCAATAACCGTCCTTAC
The DNA here is from genome assembly GCF_042647925.1 of Amycolatopsis speibonae. NCBI lineage: Bacteria > Bacillati > Actinomycetota > Actinomycetes > Pseudonocardiales > Pseudonocardiaceae > Amycolatopsis > Amycolatopsis speibonae. The sequence continues at coordinate 29,562 of NZ_JBHRWK010000015.1, read as the reverse complement.
CTCTCACGAGGGGTCAGGCCTTCATCGCTTTCCTGATCGCCGCTTCGAGTGCTTTCACGTGTTTCGAATTCATGCCGCCGTAGGTGAAGGTGTTCATGTCCACCTTGTCGGCGTACAAGGGCACGTCCTCGACGACCGTCTTGGAGGCCCCGGGAACTTCGAAGACGAGCCTGCCCGGCTTGAACGCCGTCGGCGGAATGTTCTTGATACCACTGACTTTTTCGACGTTGAACGTATGTCTCCGGTCGCCGAGTCCTTCGACGGCCGCCTTGATCGTGATCGTCCGGCCGCTGAAGCTGATGGATCGACGTCTGGCGTGGATGTGCACGAACCCTCCCCTGGGCGCGAAAGAAGGCACCCTATGGGCAGGGAATCGACTGGACGAGTGCCGTTCCCGAACCGTTACCGCTCCGTCTCGATCACGGTGGGAGATCCCGCCGGCCCCTACCGCCGTCCCGAGGACATCGACGAGGCGCGTGAAGCCACCGCCACCGCGCTCGCCCGCTTGCTCGACGCGGCCGACTCCCGGCTGCCCGCGCATTGGCCCGCCTTCCAAGCCGTGCTGCCCCATGCCCGGGCGCTGCTCGACCACACCGACCTCGACACCGGTCCGCTCTGTCAGCTCGCCACCAGCCTCAGCCTCTACGCCCTCGGCCAGGGCGACCCCACGACCGCCGTCGTGTTCGCGGCCCGGGCGAGCGCCGGTTGCGAACGGCTCTACGGCATCGACGATCCCAACACCCTGCACGCGCGGAGCAACGCGGCATCCGCCTACCAGGCAGCCGGCGACCAGACGCGGGCGATCGCGTTGTTCGAGGCCACCTTGGAAGACTGCGAGCGGAGGCTGGGGCCCGACCACGCGCACACGTTGAGCTACCGGAACAACCTGGCGGCCGCCTGTCATGCCGCCGGTGACCCGCGGCGGGCGATCTCCTTGCACGAGGAGGCGCTGGAGGGGCGCGAACGGCTGCTGGGAAAGGAACACCCGGACACGCTGCTCTCCCGGAACAACCTGGCCATGTCGTACGAAGCGGCGGGTGACGCGGAACGGGCGATCCCGCTGCACGAAGCCACACTCGCCGATCGTGAGCGCGTGCTGGGGCCGGACCATCCGGACACGCTGACCTCGCGGTGCAATCTCGCGGGAGCGTGCGAGACGGCCGGTGACCTCGCCCGAGCGGTCGAACTGCACGAGCGGACGCTGGCCGATCGCGACCGCGTGCTGGACCCCGATCACCCCGACACGTTGAAGGCGGGGAACAACTTGGCCGGGGCGTACGAATCCTCCGGCGAGCCGGCGCGGGCGATCGAGTTGTACGAAAGCACGTTGGCCGCGCGGGAGCGGCTGTTCGGACACGATCACCAGGACACGCTGAACTCGCGGAACGACCTGGCCTACGCCCGCGGCGTCGCGGGTGATCTGCCGCTCGCGATCCGGCTGTACGAAGAGGCGCGTGCCGACGCCGAGCGGGCGCTGGGACCGGACCATCGCATGACCCGGACGATCCGGGAGAATCTCGAGATCGCGATCCGCCAGCGCGACCGGTCTTGATCAGTCGCCCGCGGTCAGGTCGTGCGGTTCGGCACTGTCCCACAACGCGTCCGCCTCGCCGAGGAAGGTCCGATGGCGATGTTCCACTGTGAACACCGGCGCCGCTTCATCGTCCGCTCGTCCGAGGTGGCCAGTGTCCGTCCTTGTCCCGTGACTTCGCGATATCCGGCGATCCGCGACTTCCACGACAGCTTCGTCAGTCGGATACAGGACGAGGGCCTGGATTCGTCCGCCTGCTTGGAGAATCGACCGGATGTCACGGCCCGCCGGGCGGTGAACACCAGGGCGACGACGCCCAGCGCGTGCAGATCCAGGTGCCGTCGGTTCCAGGGAGACCGTAGCGGTCGGCCGCTCCACCGTGTCCGGGATTGCTGACATCGATGGCATACCGCGAAAAAGACGATACGAAGCCATTTGGCTCAATTGTTTGTCTGGTCCAGTCCAGTTATGTCTACTAACGTAGAGGGATGGAGCTGGAACTGCGCCACTTGCGCATCATGTGCGCGATCGCCGAACTCGGGAGCATCACCAAGGCGGCGAACACGCTCGGGATGGCGCAGCCCGCGTTGACCGCACAGCTGAAACGCATCGAACGGACGCTCGGCGGGAAGCTCTTCCTGCGTGATCACACGGGCACCCGGCCGACCGCGCTCGGTCTCCTTGTCCTTGACAGGGCGAAGATGGTGCTCCCCGCCGTGTCGTCGCTGCACGACGAGGCCGCGCGCCTCGCGCAGCACGCCGGCACCGGCGAGCCGATGACCTTGCGGCTCGGCTCGGCGACCGGGCCGATGCTCGGGGCGCTCCTGCAGCGCCTCGGCACCACTCACTCCGACATCCATGTCGCCACGCATACGTCGTGGTCGGCCAACAATCTCGCGGACATGACCGCCGAGGGAGCGCTGGACTTCGCCTTCGTCGGCGTCTGCGGAGACGCCGCTCCGCCGCCGGAGCCCGGTGTCCGCTGGCGGACCCTCGCGCATCATCCGGTGTTCGTGCTGATGTCTGCGCGGGACGAGCGTGCGCAGCAGAACGAGGTCGAACTCGGTGAACTGGCGGACGAACGGTGGTGCGCGACGCCGGGCGACGGATGTTTCGGCGACTGTTTCGCCTCCGCTTGCGCGCGGTCGGGGTTCACGCCGCGTTCCCTGTACGAGACCGATGTGCTGACCTGCATCGAGATGGTCGAATCGGGACACGCGGTGGTGTTGTGCCAGCCGCTGTTCCACGAGATCCCGGGCATCGTCGCGGTCCCGATCGCCGGGAATCCATTGAGCTGGCGGAATCTCGTCGGCTGGTCGGAGCGAGGGGAGATGGGCCCCTTCGCCGCGGAGATGATCGCCCTGTCCCGCGCGGTGTACGGCGAACTGATCGACCGGCGGCCGACCTACTCGAAGTACCTCGAGTTGAACCCGGGTTATGGCGTGGACTACACGGACGCCGGCGTGCGCTGACCTGGGCGGAAGCCGCTGAAAGGTCCAGTCCACTGGGTGGATATGACCTAAATGGTATGTACCTTTTGCAGCAGGCGCCTCGTACGGTCTGGACGAGATCTTCTTCCGGAACGTCGGTGAGGGAACGCCTGAAATGAAGCGAAAGATCGTAGCGGCCGCCGCGGCGGCCCTGACCGGGGCGGGCTTGGTCACGGCCGTCGCGCTGACCCCGAGCGCCAGCGCCGGCCAGACCGTCACGGCGGCCGACCAGGTCCAGTCGGAGATCGTCGCGGCGTTGTCGCGTGATCTGAAGATCAGCCCGGATCAGGCCAGAACGCGGCTCGCCGACGAGCAGAAGGCCGCCTACACCGACAGCGCCCTCAAGACCCGGCTCGGGTCGTCGTATGCCGGATCATGGCTGGACGCGGCAGGGACCAAGCTGACCGTCGCGGTCACCGACGCGGCCCTGGAAGGCACCGTCCGCACGGCGGGCGCGACCCCGAAGACCGTCACGCGGAGCGTCGCCCAGCTCGACGCGGCGAAGCTGTCCTTGGACACCAAGGGAAGCACCGCGCCCAAGAACGTGCCGGGCTGGTACGTCGACGTCGTCACCAACTCGATCGTCGTCCTGTCCCACGCCGGTGGCGAGGCCGCCGCGAAGTCGTGGGCGACAGCTTCCGGTGTGCGCGCCGACGCGGTGCGGGTCGAGACCAGCACCGAGAGCCCTGTTCCGCTGATCGATGTCATCGGCGGCAACGCCTACACCTTCGGTTCGGGCCGGTGCTCGATCGGTTTCTCGGTCGAGGGCGGCTTCGTGACCGCCGGGCACTGCGGCACCACCGGTACGCGGACCTCGAACCCGAGCGGTTCCGTCGCGGGCTCCACCTTCCCCGGCAACGACTACGCGTGGGTCCGCGTCGACGCGGGCAACACCCCGCGTGGGCTGGTGAACCGCTACCCGGGCACCGTGCCGGTGGCGGGTTCGCAGGAGGCCGCGATCGGCGCCTCGGTCTGCCGTTCCGGTTCCACGACGGGCTGGCACTGCGGCACCATCCAGCAGAAGAACGCGTCGGTGACCTACCCGCAGGGGACCGTTTCCGGCCTCACCCGGACCAACGCCTGCGCTGAACCGGGCGACTCCGGTGGCTCGTGGCTCGCGGGTGACCAGGCCCAGGGCGTCACCTCCGGCGGTTCCGGCAACTGCACCTCGGGCGGCACGTTCTACTTCCAGCCGGTCTCGGTGATCCTGAGCGTCTACGGCCTGCGGCTGGTCACTTCGGGTTCGAACCCGCCGACCAGCACCACCACGACGCCGACCACCACGACGTCGAACCCGCCCACCGGAACCTGGGCGGCCGGTACCACCTACGCCGCGGGTGCGACGGTCACCTACAACGGCGTTTCCTACCGGGCCCTCCAGGGCCACACCGCTCAGGCAGGTTGGGAGCCGCCGAACGTCCCAGCGCTCTGGGCACGCGCCTGACCGCCTAGCCGTCCGGGCCACACGCAGGGGTGCGCCCGGACCTGACCGCCCCCGACGTCGTCCGTGCGTCGGGGGCGGTCCCTCTTTTCGGCTCAGTGCAGGACTTTCAGCCCCACCACGCAGGCCACGATCCCCACGATCAGCAGAATTCTGGCCAGCGAAACGGTTTCCGCGCCGGACCACATGCCGTAGGCGACGGTGAGCGATGCCCCGATCCCTACCCAGACCGCGTAGGCGGTCCCGACGGGAAGATCCTTCATCGCGTAAGCGAGACCCACCATGCTCGCCACCAGAGTCACGCCGAAGATCACCGACGGCGTCGGTCGGGACAACCCCTCGGACTTGCCGAGGGCAGTGGCCCAAACGGCTTCCAGAACACCCGAAACGACAAGGACAAGCCACGACATGACGCGCTCCCAGAGCGCCGTCTTGTCGCTGGCCGGGTACGGCACCCACTCGTCCGGGGACCTCGATCAGGAGGTTCCACGACCAGGATCGCACACCGGCGGTACGGGCCGCCCGCGGGTTTGACGAGGATCACCACGCGGACAGGCCACTGTGGACTGTCAACGGTTCAGCACCTTGGGCGCCGACCAGGCGAGTAAACCCAGTTCCAGTACCGAGAACCCGATCAGCGCCCACGCGCTCGGCAGCCAGATCAGCGAGATCCCGACGAGGAGGATGGGCAGCACCAGTCCGGCGTAGGCGGCCAGGAACAGGGCCGCGAGTACCTCGCCGCGCACCGGCGGTTCGGCGAGGGCGGCGACGGTGGCCACCGAGGCGCGGAAGCCCAGTCCGACGCCGGCGCCCGCCGCGATCCCGCCCGCGAGGAAGAGCCACAGCTGGGCTGTCGTCACCGCGACCGGCAGCGCCACCAGCCCGGCCACCATCAGCGCGAGGCCGAGCCGCAGCTGGGTCCGCCTGGCCAGGCCGGCGAAGATCACCTGTGCGGCGGCCGCCGCGACGAACACGGAGAACGACGCGAGTCCGGCCAGCATCCGGGAACTTTGGTGCATCCCCTGCGCGAGCAACGTCGGCGTCAGCGCCATGAACAGTCCCGTGATCGCGAAGGCCGCGAAGGCGCCGATCGCCGCGCCGAAGAACGCGGGCCGCGCGCTCGAAGGCAGCGAGACGCGCTGCGGTCGGTACGCGGGGCGCTCTTCGGCTCGTTCCACCGTTTCCGGGACGAGCGCGACGGCGATGGCCGAGGCGAGCAGCAGGACCAGGAAGAACACGAACGGCGTGCTGAGCGGTTCGGCCGAATAGCTCGCGAAGATACCGCCGAACAACGGTCCGAACGCCAGCCCGCCCATGTTGACCACGGTCGCGATCAGTCCCGCGCGGCCGTGGTCCTCGCGCGGCCGGGCGACCGCGCGCAGTTCGGACAGGTGCGCGGTGGCCGTCGCGGTCAGCGCGCCGATCCCCGCCCCGCCGACGAGCCTGGCCAGGATCAGCCCGGGAACGTCCGGCCACGCCAGGAAGAGCGTCGCGGAAAGCGCCTGGGTCAGGGTCGCGGCGAGGATCACGCGCCGTCGTCCCAGCCAGTCGCTGACATGACCGGCGAGGTACAGGCTGCCCATCACGCCGACCGCGTACGCCGCGAACACGATGGTCACGACGTAGGTCGGGAAGCCGTCACGCTGCTGGTAGAGCACGTAGAGCGGGGTGGGGACGGTGGAGAAGGCCAGCGAGACGGCGTAGGCGGCCGCGATGACCCAGAAGCCGCGACCGTGGCTGATCCGCAGGAGCGCGGGACGGGGGCGGGTGACGGTGTTCAGCATGTCTCCACTGTGAATCCCGGGATCATCCATGTCCAACGAACAATGCTGGTCACAGTTATCCGAAACTGCGATAATTCGCCCTCGTGGAGACCCGTCAGCTCGAATGCTTCGTCGCCGTCGCCGAGGAGCTCAGTTTCACCCGCGCCGCGCGACGGTTGTTCGCGGTGCAGTCCACCGTGTCGGCCACGATCCAGGCGCTCGAAGGCGAGCTGGGCGTCAAGCTGTTCGACCGCTCGACCCGGCGCGTCGCGCTTTCCCCGGCGGGCCTGGTGTTCCTGCCCGAGGCCAAGTCCGCGCTGGAGGCCGTCGACAGGGCACGCGAGGTGGTCGCCGACGCCTCCGCCGGCCTGCGCGGCAGTCTCCGCGTCGGCACCCTGACCAGCGTCGGGGACCTCGACCTGCCGGATCTGCTCGGCGCCTTCCACCGGCGGTATCCGCTGGTGGAGCTGCACGTCACGGTGTCGATCACCGGGTCGACAGGCTTGGCCGAGGACCTGCGCCAGGGCAGGCTCGACGTCGCCCTGCTCGGCCTGCCCGAATCCGATCTCGCCGGGCTCGACACCAAGCTCGTCGGTTCGGTGCCGTTCGTCGCGTTGCTGCCCGACGGCCACCGGCTGGGTGACCGGCGGTCGCTGAGCTTGCCGGACCTCGCGGGCGAGTCGTTCGTGGACAATCCGCGCGGCTTCGGCAACCGGGTCGCCCTGGACCGCGCTTTCGAGGCGATCGGGGCCCCTCGGCGGGTCGTCGTCGAGGTCGCCGATCTGCGGGCGGTGCCCGCTTACGTGGCGGCGGGGCTCGGCGTCGCCGTCGTGCCCGATCTCCGGCTGCTCTCGGGGGTCCGGACGATCCCGGTCGACGAACCCGGCCTCACGTGGCCGCTGACCATCGCCACGAGGGGTGAGCGGCCGCCCGGTCCGGCCGCCCGCCTGCTGCTCGAGTTGATCGACGGCGGTGAATTCTCCATCGCGATCCCGGTGCGGGCCTGAGCTCAGCCCGACAGCAGCGTGCGGGTCGTCCTGGCCACCAGGTCGACGGTGCGCGGCGGTGGTGCCTCGCCGCGGTCGAGGTGCCTCCTGACCGCGGCGTACGGGAGGTCCACGAGGGCCAGCATCAGTTCGTCGGTGCTCCGGCCGGTCAGCGGACGCAGCCGTCGCACGACCTTGGTGATCGCCGCGTCGAGGCGCTGGTCGGCGTCTTCGGCGCGGGCGCGGTCTTCGGGGCTCCAGTCTTCGACGCCGAGCGTGCGGTCACCCCCGTAGAGCAGCTTTCCCTCGGCGGGACGGTCGCGGCACCAGCGGACGACCTGGGCGGCGGCTTCGACGGCGGCCTCGGTGGCCGGTTCCTGGCCGAGGGCTTCGAGATAGCCCTGCTGGAACCGGGTCAGGGTGCGGAGCCAGACGGCGGCGAGCAGGGCCGGGCGCCCGGGAAAGCGGTGGTAGATCGATCCGCTCGGCGCCCCGACCTCGCGGGCGACGGCCGACATGGTGATCCCGGCGGCCCCTTCGGCGGCGAAGATCCGCACGGCGGCGTCGAGGAAGTCGTCGGCGGTGTGCCGCGGTGGCCGTCCCATTTTCAGAGACTATCCTCTACTATGGTTTTAGTGGAAGGTCTCTAGAACTGGTCTCTGAAACTGGGGAGGCGCGATGCGCGCGTGGAACAGGCATTCCCGGATCGTCGGCGTGGCACAAGAACACGTCGGCGCGTTGATCGACACCTTGTCCGCCGACGGCGACAGGCTCTGGCCCGTCGACGCGTGGCCGCCGTTGCGGTTCGACAGGCCGCTCGGTGTGGGCGCCGACGGCGGGCACGGGCCGGTGCGGTACCACGTCGAGTCCTATGAACCCGGGAAGTCCGTGAGGTTCCGGTTCACCGCACCCCGCGGCTTCGACGGGTTCCACGAATTCACGATGCGTACGACGGAAACCGGGGAGACCGAGCTCGTGCATCTCATGGTGCTGAAGCTCCGGCGTCCCGCTTGGTGCACCTACCCGTTGCTGTGGCGGCCGCTGCACGACGCCTTGCTGGAGGACTGCCTGGACCGTGCCGAGCGTGAACTCACCGGCACGGTCCGGGCATCCGCGAGCTGGAGTGCCTACGTCCGGCTCTTGCGGAACCTGATCTCCGGCAACAGGTTCCGGCGCTTGAGGAAGAACAAGGTGCCGCCGATGAGCACGACGGCGATCAGGTAGCCCAGCGCCAGGGACACGGCGCCGCCGTTCGCGGGCGGGAGCAGGACACCGAACACCGCGCTGATCCCGGCGAGGATCCAGCGTCCGCGGTCGGTCGTCAGGCTCACGGCGAGCAGCGCGACCGTCCACAGGAGATACCACGGCTGCACGACGGGCCCGAGGACCAGCATCGCGGCGAAGGTCAGCCCCGCGCCGTACAGCGGGTGCATCTTCTCCCGGTAGGTGAGCCAGAGCAGCCTGGCGCCGACGGCGAGGCCGAGGATCGCGCCGACGAGCGAGAACACCTTGATCGCGCCGTCGGTCAGGTCCGCGCCGAAGATCTTGCCCACCCCGCCGACGAGGAAGCCGAGTTCGTTGGTGGGCGCCATCCAGCTGTGCACCTGGCCGGAGACCCCGGAGAGCACCCGGACCCAGCCGAAACCGAGCCCGCTGCCGAGTGAGATCGCCGCGGTGACGGCGGCGAATCCGGCGGGCAACCCGAGCGCCACCGCGACCCGGCCGGTGGGCGTCGCCCGGCGGAACAGGTCGACGCCGACGAACAGGAGGCCTGCGACGGCCACGATCTTGACGTTCGCGGCGGCGCTCACCGCGATCACGCCCGCCGCGATCAGTGCCGGCCGTGCCGCGCCGGTCTTCGCCGCGCCCATGAGGACGAGTTCCAGTCCGGCGACCATCAGTCCGACCATGAGCCCGTCGTTGTGCACGCCCGCCACGACGTGCCATAGCACCAACGGGTTGAGCAGAGCCAGCCACAGCGCGATCGACGGCGAGACCCCGACGCGTCGGGCGAGCCGGGGGAGCGCCCACGCCATGAGCGCGATACCGGCCAGCCCCAGCAGACGGTGCAGCAGCAAGGTCGGGACGAAGCCGTCGCCCGCGATGTGGGCGATCGTGCGGGCCAGCGCGACGAACGCCGGACCGTACGGCGCGGGCGTGTCCCGCCAGTAGTGACTGACCGCGAGCGTCACCGGCGAATCGGCGCCGAGCGCCTCCGCCGGTCCCACGAGGTAGGTGTCGAAACCCTTGGCCGCGATCAGACCCTGCGCCAGGTAGCTGTTGATGTCACCGCTGAACAGCGGGCGGGCGAAAAGCAGCGGCGCGCACCACGAGACCGTGATCCAGTACAGCCGCCGCTCGGGGAGCCCGGTGGCGAGCCGTCCGATGCCCAGCCAGCACAGCACGAGGGTGGCCATGCCGGTGACGCCCAGTGCCACCACCAGCACCGAGGGCAGGCCGATCCCGGACGTGACCAGCACCAGCACGGCGATTCCGAGGAACCCCGCCCAGTGCAACGCCGAGATGTTCAGCCCGGTCTTCTCCGGCGCGGGCAAGACGTTTTGCATGCGGCCAAACTACTCCAAGTGCGAAATCCGGTTCCGCCGATCGTCGGAGAAACCGGTTTCGACGCTTCGAGACGACGGCCACCGGGTATCCCTCGCGCTGGAGAGGCGGTGGTGGGCGTGAAGAAACGCTGGGTGCGCCTCGGGGCGTTCGCCCTGGTCGGGCTCCTGATCGTCGGTGCGGCACTGCAGATCACCGGGTTGCTGCCGAAGTTCGACCCATTTGAAACGTCCACTGTGGACCGTTCGCAACCCGCGGTGCTGCAGGCCGTCCGTGATCTGAGCGAGTACCACGCGGCGGCCGGTGACTACCAGGTCGTCGTCGACATCGAGAAGGACGTCAAGTGGGTGCCCGCGAGCATCGCCGGGGAGCGGACCCTGTTCGTGGCGGCGGGCTCTGTCGACGCGTACGTCGATTTCGGGCCACTGGTGGAGAATTCGCTCACCGTCTCGGAGGACCGGCGGACGGTCGAGGTGCGGTTGCCCGAGCCCAGGCTGGCGAAGCCCACCCTGGACAACGAGCGCAGCTATGTCTTCGGCCAGGAGCGTGGCCTGATCGACAGGCTCGGGTCGCTGGTGTCCGTTCCGGACCAACAACAGTTCCATGTCGCCGCCGAGAAACGGATCGGGGAAGCCGCCCAGCGCTCCGGCCTGCTCGAACGCGCCGAGGCCAACACCAAGGCGATGCTCACCGGGCTGCTGCGGGCACTGGGTTTCGAGGTCGTTTTCCCTGACGGACCGACGACCTGAGCCACCCGGATTTGCGCGAACGTGCGCCCTTTGGCCGCCAGTCTTGACCGGGTGGCGCCGTGCTGGTGGGCTGGCGAGGTCGACAGGGAGGCGCGATGGTGACGAAGCCGAGGGAAACCTTGACCTACAGCGAGCCGATCGCGACCGGTGAGATCGCGCTCGACGCCGCGCCCGACAAGGCGTACCGGCTCGTCAGCGACCCTGTCGCGATGGCGGAGTGCGCCGAGGAACTGCGCGCGGCGCGCTGGATCCGCGGCGCGACCGAGGCACGGGTCGGTGCCTGGTTCGCGGGAAGCAACCGCAACGGCTGGCGGCGCTGGGTCACCCACGCCGAGATCGTCGAAGCCGAGCCGGGGCACCGGTTCGCGTACCTCGTCCGTACGCAGTTCTTCGTGCCGATCTCCCGCTGGGAGTACGAGATCCGGCCGGAGGGCGACGGCTGCCGCGTCACCGTGACGAACTGGGCGCGGGTGCCGAAGTGGTTCGTCCCGATCGCCATCTTCATCACCGGCGAGCCCGATCGCGCCGGGACCAACCGTGCCAACATCGCCACCACGCTGGGCCGGGTCAAGGACCGGCTCGAAGGCCGGGAGTGGCGCCGCGAACCCCGCGTTTAGTCCTCTGAACGCGTTCCGTTCTCACGGGTTCTCGACGTTCTGCATCCCCCGGTTCTCCAATCTGCGCATCACCGGGCCGGAGAGCAGACCGTGCACGAGAACCGACACCGCGATCGTGAGCGCCGTCACGCGCCAGAGCGAGTCGGCCATCGGGAAATCGCCGTGCCCCAGCGCGTAGGACAGGTAGTAGAGGCTGCCGATCCCACGGATGCCGAAGAACGCGATCGCCCTCGCCGCCGGGCGGGTGGTGGTGCCGCCGAGCAGGGCCAGCCCGCCGAACAGCGGGCGCACGACCACCACCGCCGCGACCGCCACCAGGACTTCGGCTAGCTTCAAGCCGGCGAGGAGCCCATCGCCCAGCGCGACACCCAGGCCCAGCAAGGCCAGCGCCACGAAGAGCCGTTCCAGCTGGTCGCCGAATTCGTGCAGCACGCCGTGGTACTCGTGCGACCGCTCGCTGGCGCGGATGGTCGCCGCGGCGGTGAACACAGCGACGAAACCGATGCCGCCCAGCCATTCGCACAGCGCGAAGGGGAGGAACGCGATCGCCAGCACCACGAGTCCGTCGGAGTATTCACCGAGACGCAGCCGCTCGTGCCGCACCCGGAACATGAGCCACGACAGCAACCGGCCGCAGGCGAGGCCGACCACCACGGCGATCGCGAGCGGAGCGAGGACCTCGGTCAGCAGCCACGGCACGGGAGAAGTGCTCGCCGTTCCGGCCAGGACGAGGGCGAGCAGGACGAACGGCATCGCCAGGCCGTCGTTGAGCCCGGCTTCCGAGGTCAGCGTGAACCTGATCTCGTTGTCCGAACCGCGTCCGTCCTCGGTATGCGGCGCGGGCACCTGGACATCGCTCGCCAGCACCGGATCGGTCGGCGACAGCACGGCCCCCAGCAGCAGCGCGGCGGCGGGGGACAGGGCGAGCGCCCACCAGCCGAGCAGGGCCACCGCGCAGAGCGAAAGCGGCAACGTGATCGCCAGCAGCCGCCAGGTCGAGTTCCACGACCGCCAGCAGATCAAGCGGTCGGATTTCAGCCCCGCGCCGACCAACGACACCAGTACCCCGAGTTCGGTGATCACTTCGACGGCGCCCACATGCGACCGCGGGTCGAGGACACCTTCGCCGTAGGGGTGTCCGAACGGGAGCAAGCCGAAGATCAGACCGCCCATCAGCAGGATCAGCGGCATCGACAGCGCGCGTTCGTGCAACAGATTCGGCAGTACCGCGGCGCACAACGCCAGAACGCCCGCACCGGCGAGGAGTATCTCCATCCGGGCGGAGTACCCGGTCCGGACCTTCCGCAACCGGGCGCGGTTCAGCCGCCGACTTCGAGTCCTTTGTGGATGGACAGGTCGACGCCCGCGGCCAGCCGGTACGGCCGCGTGTCCACAATGGCGCCGAGCAGCCGCCGCAGCCGGGAGACCTCGGCGCGGACGGTGACGAGGTGTTCGGCGTCACCGTAGAGCGCCCGGCTGAGCGCCTCGGCCGAAAGCCCGGCAGGGCCCGCCGTGCGGAGGTGCACCAGGATCCCGGCGTGCCGCGGGGTCACGGTGCGGACCCAGCCGACGTCCCCCGACCGCATCCGCAGCATCGGCGCGTGGCCGAGTTCGAGATCCAGCCGGACCCGGCGCGCGGTGTCGGCCGGGCGCACGAGCCAGCCTTCGGCCAGCCGTTCGGGCAGGCAGGCGCCCAGACCTGGAACGGCGAGGATCTGCCCCTCCGCGGGCGCGGCGATCCGCGCGCCGGGAGCGATCCCGGCGGAGTGGGCCACCCAGCCGTCGTCGTCCACCAGCAGCGCCGGACCTCCGGCGCCCGCCACCATCGGTTCGGCGGTTCTGCGGAGTCGGTCCAGACCCTGCTGGTGATGCCGCCAGAGTTCGGATTCGGCCAGCCGCCGCCCGGTCTCCACCAGCGCGGCGATCGCCGGGTGCAGGGTCAGCGCGGGCCCGCTGACGTCGATCACACCGAGCAGCTCGCCGGTACGCGGATCGTGCACCGGCGACGCGGTGCAGTACCAGGGATGCTGGCCCTGTTCGAAATGCTCCCCGGCGAGCAGCTCCACCGGCGCGGCCTCGGCCAGCGCGGTGCCGATCGCGTTGGTGCCGACCCTGGCCTCGGTCCAGTCGGCGCCTTCGGTGAAGCCCAGGGTGTCGGCGCGGCGCTTGACGGCGGGGGAGCCAGCCCGCCAGAGGATGACGCCCTCGGCGTCGGTCACCACCAGCAGCATGTTCGCGGTGTCGGAGGTCGTCCCGAGCACCTGCCCGAGGTCTTCGACGACATGCCGCAGCGGCGACGCGCGGCGTCGGCGGGCGACCTCGTCGAGCGGCACGGAATCACGGGTGTTCACCCCGTCGGCGGCGAGCCCCAGGCTCAGCGCGCGCGACCACGACCGCGACACCAGGGGGCGTGGCCGGACGCGCGGGCGGCCGCCGCCGATTACGGCTTCGTGCATCCGGACCAGGTCACGGGCGTGCATCGGCAGGTCGGCGCCGGGCGGGACCGAGCTGAACACGCCCATGGGCCACCTCCGCACCATCGCGTCGACGGCTCAGCATAGGTCGGCGGGCGCGAGTGCGCCAAGGAGCCGAGTCGCAACACACTGCAACCCTTGCCGCCTCGCCCGCCCGCGGCGTGTGATCGGGGTAACAGCCGAAACGCCGAGGTTTGGGAGTGGCCATGACACAGACGGTGGACCGGATCGAGGCGACGGGCTCGCCGCAGGCTCGCGTCGACGCCTGGCTGAGCCGGTTCGAAGCGGCCCTCGCCACCCGCGACGCCGAAGCCGCCGCCGCGCTCTTCGCCGTCGACAGTTACTGGCGTGACCTGGTCGCCTTCACCTGGACGCTCAAGACGGTCGAAGGTCGCGACGGGGTGGCCGACCTGCTCGGCGCGTGCCTCGACCGGATCGAACCGTCCGGATTCCGCACCACCGAGACACCGACCGAAGCCGACGGCGTGACCGAAGCGTGGCTGGAGTTCGAAACCGCGACGGGCCGTGCGAAGGGACACTTGCGACTGAAAGACGAAGGCGCCTGGACGCTGCTGACGAGCCTGCGCGAGCTCAAGGGCTTCGAGGAGCGGCGCAACGAACAGCGGTCGAAAGGTGTCGAGCACGGCGTCGTCCGCGGCCGGAAGTCGTGGGCCGAGAAGCGCGAGGAGGAACAGACCCGGCTCGGGTACGAAGAGCAGCCGTACGTCGTCGTCATCGGCGGAGGCCAGGGCGGCATCGCGCTCGGTGCCCGGCTGCGGCAGCTCGACGTGCCGGCGCTCGTCCTGGAACGCGACGAACGGCCGGGCGATTCGTGGCGCAAGCGGTACAAGAACCTCTGCCTGCACGACCCGGTCTGGTACGACCACCTGCCCTACCTGCCGTTCCCGGACAACTGGCCGGTGTTCGCGCCCAAGGACAAGATCGCCGACTGGCTCGAGATGTACACGCGGCTCATGGAGGTGCCGTACTGGACCAGCACCGAGGTGACCTCGGCGTCCTGGGACGAGGAGAAGCAGCAGTGGCTGGTGACCGTCGTCCGTGAGGGTGAGGAACTGGTGCTCACCCCGCGGCATGTCGTGTTCGCGACCGGGATGTCCGGCAAGCCGAACCTCCCGTCGTTCCCCGGGATGGACGACTTCGACGGCGATCAGCACCATTCGTCCCGGCACCCCGGCCCGGACGCCTACGCGGGCAAGAAGGCCGTCGTGGTCGGCTCCAACAACTCGGCGCACGACATCTGCGCGGCGCTGTGGGAACACGGCGCCGACGTCACCATGGTGCAGCGGTCCTCGACGCATATCGTCAAGTCGGATTCCCTGATGGACCTGGGCCTCGGCGACCTGTACTCGGAACGCGCGGTGCAGGCGGGGATCACGACCGACAAGGCGGACATGATCTTCGCGTCGATCCCGTACCGGATCATGCCGCAGTTCCAGATCCCGGTGTACGACGCGATCCGCGAGCGGGACAAGGACTTCTACGCGCGGCTGGAGGCGGCCGGGTTCCGGCACGACTGGGGCGACGACGGATCAGGCCTGTTCCTGAAGTACCTGCGCCGCGGCTCCGGCTACTACATCGACGTCGGCGCGGCGGAACTGGTGGCCGACGGGAAGATCAAGCTGGCCCACGGCCAGGTCGACCACCTGAAGCGGGACGCGGTGGTGCTTTCCGACGGCACGGAACTCGAAGCGGACGTCGTCGTCTACGCCACCGGCTACGGCTCGATGAACGGCTGGGTCGCCGACCTGGTCGGGCAGGAGACCGCGGACCTGGTCGGCAAATGCTGGGGCCTCGGCTCGGACACGACGAAGGACCCCGGCCCGTGGGAAGGCGAGCAGCGGAACATGTGGAAGCCCACCCGGCAGGAGGGGCTGTGGTTCCACGGCGGGAACCTGCACCAGTCGCGGCACTACTCCCTTTACCTGGCGCTGCAACTGAAAGCGCGCTACGAGGGCATCCCGACGCCGGTGTTCGGCCGCCAGGAGGTGCACCACAAGTCGTGAGGGATCACGGCACGATCGAGTCGACGTAGCCGCCGTCGACACGGACCGCGGCCCCGGTGGTGGCCGAGGAGAGCGGGGAAGCGAGGTACACCACCAGGTTGGCGATCTCCTCGGGCTCGATGAGCCGTTGCAGCAGCGATTGCGGCCGGTGCAGGCGCATGAACTCGCGCTGGGCCTCGTCCCACGGGAGATCCTTGTCGACCAGTTCGTAGACGAAGTCCTCGACACCGCCGGTGTGGGTCGGGCCCGCGATCACCGAGTTGACCGTGACGCCCGTCCCCGCCGCGGCCTTGGCGAAGCCGCGGGAGACACCGAGCAACGCGGTCTTCGACACGCCATAGTGGATCATTTCGGCGGGGATGACGATCGCGGAATCGCTGGCGATGTACTGGATCCGGCCCCAGCCGCGGCTTGTCATCCCCGGCAGGTACGCGCGGGTCAGCCGGACCGCGGCGAGGACGTTGACCTCGAAGTACCGCCGCCACTCGTCGTCGGTGATGTCCAAAGGGGACTGCGTGCCGAAGATGCCCAGGTTGTTGACCAGGACGTCGGCGTCGGGCACCGCTTCCACGACCCTGGCGGTGCCGTCGTCGGTGGAGACGTCACCGGCCGCCGCGACGACGTCGGCGTCCGGTACTTCGCCGCGCAGGCGGTCGATCGCGGACGTGACGCCGGCTTCGCCCCGGCCGTTGAGCGCGACCCGGGCACCGGCCCTGGCCAGCCCCGTGGCGATGGCGAAACCGATGCCCTGGGTCGATCCGGTGACCAGGGCCGTCTTCCCGCTCAGATCCAGTCGCATGGCTTCAGTCTCGCGCAGAGGATCACCGGGCGCTCAGTCTGCTGATCGCGCGGCTTTCGCGTATCGGCGCGCCAGGACGGCGAAGGCTTCCTGCAGCTCAGCGGGTCCGACGACCTCGACGTCCGCGTCGAACCGGCCGATGCTTGCCGCCAGCCCGGCCCACGACCACGACCCCAGCACCAGACGGCACCGATCCGGCCCCTCCTCCTCGACGACGCCGTCGCGGACGTAGTGGGCGACCGTCGCGGCGGGAAGGTCGAGGATCACCTCGCCCCGACACGGCCACTCGCCGGTTTCGGACGAGCCCCGGAACCGGCTGGCGACGAAGGTGGCGACGTCGGGCGCGGGTAGCTCGCGCGGGGTGAACCGCGGGCCGGTCGGCGTGCGCGGGGTGATCCGGTCGGCCCGGAAGGTGCGCCAGTCCGCGCGATCGAGGTCCCAGGCGACGAGGTACCAGCGGCCGTGCCAGGTGACCAGGTGATGCGGCTCCGCCCGGCGCGGTGTCGCCGCTCCCGCGTAGTCGAACCGCAGGATCTCGCGGGCGTGCACGGCCGCGCCGAGCGCCAACAGGACTTCGCCGTCGACGCGGGGGTCCGACCGGCTCGCGTTGCCTCTCTGATCACGCGTGATCGCCGCCTGATCACGAATGATCGCCCATCTCGCCCGGACACGACACCTTTGACTTTCGTCTCGAGAGAACCCGCATGGCGTACCTGCCGGTAGTCATCCGATCATCCGAACTAAGCTCGTTCACAGCTTCCTGCCGTAGGGTCCCCGCCCGTCGGTGACCGGTGATCATGGTGGTGGCGTGTGCGGGAGACGGAACGGCGGTTTCGCCCGGAGATCCAGGGATTGCGGGCGCTGGCGTGCGTGCTGGTGGTCGTCTACCACGTCTGGCTCGGCCGGATCTCCGGCGGTGTCGACGCCTTCTTCCTGATCTCCGGGTTCCTCGTCACCGGCCAGCTCCACCGCGCGGCGTCGCGCGGGAAGATCGAGTACCGGCCGATGTGGGGCCGGATGATCAAACGGCTGTTCCCGGCCGCGCTCACCGTGTTGCTGCTGATCATCGCGGTGAGCATGGTGCTGCTGCCGCAGAACCGCTGGTTCCAGACGATCAAGGAGGTCGTCGCCTCCGCGCTCTACCTGGAGAACTGGCAGCTGGCGGCGGATTCCACCGACTACTTCGCACAGCACAACTCGGCCAGCGTCGTCCAGCACTTCTGGTCGCTGTCGATCCAGGGGCAGTTTTACGTGGTCTGGCCGTTGCTGGTCGGCCTGGTGCTGTTGATCGCCAAGAAGGCGGGCAGGAACGTCCTTCCGCTGCTGATCACGGCCCTCGCCACGGTGTTCGCGGCCTCGCTGGCCTACTCGGTGTGGCTCACGGCTGTCGATCAGCCGCTGGCGTACTTCGACTCGCTGACCAGGGCTTGGGAGTTCGCGCTCGGCGGCCTGCTCGCGCTGGTGCTCGACCGGGTTTCGGTGCCCCGCTCCGCGCGGGTCGTGTTCGGCTGGGCGGGCGTCGCCGGCCTCGTTTCCTGCGGGCTGGTGCTCCAGGTCGGGACGGTCTTCCCCGGCTATCTCGCGCTGTGGCCGACGCTTTCGGCGGCGATGGTGATCCTCGCGGGCGACACCGCGTTCAAGGGCGGAGCGGACCGTTTCCTGTCCAGCCGCCCGCTGAAGTACCTCGGTGACCTGAGCTACGCGCTCTACCTCTGGCACTGGCCGGTCCTGGTGTTCTACCTCGTCGCCCGGGACAGGGAGGAGGTCGGCCTGCGCGGCGGCGCGGTGATCATCGCGCTGGCCTTCGGTCTCGCCGTCCTGACCCATCACCTGGTCGAACGGCCTCTGCGGGCGTCGGAGATCGGGAGCCGGACCCGGTGGGGCGCCTACCGGTTCGGCGTCGCGACGCTCGCGGCCGTGCTCGCCGCGACGGGCGCTTGGCAGTGGGTGAGTGTGAGCCAGGCGGACACGTATTCGATCGCGGTCGACGACCCCGACCACCCCGGCGCGCTCGCGCACACCGAAGGCTTCAAATACTGGGGCGCGGCCGACGCCACGCTCGTCCCGTCGTTCGTCGCCGTGTCCGAGGACTGGGCGGGCATCGACCCGGCCCGCTGCGACGCGTCCCCGCGCAACGCCGACCTCGAGGTCTGCACCTCGCAGACCACCGGGCACCCCACCCGCCGGATCGTGGTCACCGGCGATTCGCACGCCGGGCAGTTCCTCGGCGCCCTGCTGCCGATCGCCGAGCAGCGGAACTGGGAGGTGACCTCGATCCTCCGCGGCGGCTGCCCGTTCTCCACCGACTCCGACGCCGTGCCGGGCGACCAGTCCTGCATCGACTGGAACACCGCCGTGGTGGCCGAGATCGTCACGACCCGGCCCGACGCGGTGATGACGATCGGCACCAGGGACGTGAGAACCGGTGTCGAGGAACGGGTTCCCGGCGGCTACGTCGCCCAGTGGCGCAAGGTCGACGAAGCGGGCATCCCGGTGCTGGCGGTGCGGGACAACCCGCGCTTCGGCCAGTCGCCGTCGGCCTGTGTCGAGAGCCGAGGCGCGGAGGCGCCCGAGTGCTCTACGGCGCGCTACGATCTTTACGCGGCGGAACCGCCGTACGAGACACTGCCGGATCTGCCGCGGAACGTACGGTTCCTCGACTTCAGCGACTACTTCTGCACGGCCGAGGTCTGCCCGCCGGTGATCGGCAACGTGCTCGTCTACCTCGACGACAACCACGTCAGCGGTACCTACATGTCGACGATGTCGGCCATCGCGGAGAAGGCGATCACCGAGGCGCTCGGCTGGGCGGACGATCACGCGGAGGAGCCCCCGCCGGGCGGGTGATCCAGACAACAGATCGCCGCGAAATTGCGCCGAGCTGCATCAGTTCACCGGTCTGCCAATCCCATACGCAACGATCGGCCCTTATCGGTGCAGCAAAACGGCGGATATCATCGCCGGGTGAAGATCACTGTCCATCAGGGCTCCTACGCCGAGCTGCCGTCCGCCGTCGCGGCGTCGGACGCCGACCTCGTGGTCGCCGCCGAGATGATCACCACCGGCTATCACATCGGCGCCCGCTCCCACGAGCTCGCCGAACCCGCCGACGGTCCGACGGCGGCCCGGATGTCCGCGCTGGCAAGGGAATCCGGTGTCGCGCTGGCCTATGGCTACCCCGAGTCCGACGGTGACCGCGTCTACAACAGCGTCCAGCTGATCGGCCCCGGCGGGCAGCGCCTGGCGAACTACCGCAAGACCCATCTGTTCGGCGACATCGACCGCTCCTGGTTCGAGCCGGGCGCCGAAGCGGTCGTGCAGGCGGACCTCGGCGGCTTCCGGATCGGCCTGCTGATCTGCTACGACGTCGAGTTCCCCGAGCTGGTGCGGGCGCACGCGCTGGCCGGGACCGAACTGCTCGTGGTGCCGACGGCGCTGATGAGCCCGTACGAACTGGTCGCCGACACGCTGGTGCCCGCCCGCGCCTACGAAAGCCAGCTCTTCGTCGCCTACGCGAACCGCTGTGACACCGAGCAGGACCTGACCTACTGCGGCCGCTCCTGCGTCGTCGCCCCGACCGGTGAGGTGCTCGCCCGCGCGGGTGCCGGTCCGGAGCTGATCAGCGCCGAAGTCACCCGTGACGCGCTCTCCGCGTCGCGACTGGAGAACACCCACCTGGCCGACCGGCGGCCCGATCTGTACCGAGGACTCACCGCATGACCTCCGCCCTCCCGACCGCGATCCACCACGACGAACCGGCCGGCCGCCCGATCACCATGTTCGGCCCCGACTTCCCGTTCGCCTACGACGACTTCCTCGCCCACCCCGCCGGTCTCGGCTCGCTTCCCGCCGAGCGTCACGGCACCGAGGTAGCGGTGATCGGCGGTGGCCTCTCGGGCATCGTCACCGCGTACGAGCTGATGAAACTCGGCCTCCGCCCGGTCGTGTACGAGATCGCCGAGATCGGCGGCCGCCTGCGCACGGTGAACTTCCCCGGCTGCCCGGACGACGTCGTCGCGGAGATGGGCGCGATGCGCTTCCCGCCGGCGTCGACAGCGCTCTTCCACTACATCGACAAGGTCGGCCTCGACACGACGCCGTTCCCGAACCCGCTGGCGCCGGGAACGCCGAGCACCGTCGTCGACCTCAAGGGGGAGAGCCACTACGCGCGCACGGCGGACGAACTCCCCGCCGTCTTCGGCAAGGTCGCCGCCGCCTGGGACAGCACGCTGTCCGAGCAGGCAGCGTTCACCGAGATGCAGAAGGCGATCCGCGAGCGCGACACGAAGACGATCAAGCGGCTGTGGAACGAACTCGTGCCGCGGCTGGACGACCAGACCTTCTACGGTTTCCTCTGCCAGTCACCCGCGTTCGCGTCCTTCCGCGACCGCGAGATCTTCGGTCAGGTCGGCTTCGGCACCGGCGGCTGGGACACCGACTTCCCGAACTCCATCCTGGAGATCCTGCGGGTGGTCTACACCGGCGCCGACGACGAGCACCGCAGCATCGCCGGCGGCAGCAGGCAGCTTCCGTTGCGGCTGTGGGAACACGCACCCGAGGACCTCGCGTTCTGGCCCGCCGGAACGAGTCTGAGCTCGCTGCACGGCGGCGCCCCGAACCCCGGCGTCGCCCGGCTGCACCGCACCGCGCCGAACAACATCACCGTGACCGACACCGAAGGCCGCATCCGCACCTATCCGGCGGCGGTGTTCACCGCGCAGAGCTGGATGCTGCTGTCGAAGATCGAATGCGACGAGGCGCTGTTCCCGATCGACCACTGGACGGCGATCGAGCGCACGCACTACATGGAGTCCTCGAAGGTCTTCGTCCCGGTGGACCGGCCGTTCTGGCTGGACAAGGACCCGGAGACCGGCCGCGACACGATGAGCATGACGCTGACCGACCGCATGCCGCGCGGCACCTACCTGCTCGGCGACGACCCGGACGCGCCCGCGGTGATCTGCCTGTCCTACACCTGGGCCGACGACTCGCTGAAGTGGCTGCCGCTTTCGGTCTCGGAGCGGGTCGAGGTGATGCTGCAGTCGCTGCGGGAGATCTATCCGGGCGTCGACGTCCGGCGGCACATCATCGGCGACCCGGTGACGGTGTCGTGGGAGGCCGAACCGCATTTCATGGGCGCGTTCAAGGCCAACCTGCCCGGCCACTACCGCTACCAGCACCGGCTGTTCACGCACTTCAAACAGGACAGGCTGGAGGAGCGCCACCGCGGTCTCTTCCTGGCGGGTGACGACGTTTCGTGGACGGCGGGCTGGGCCGAAGGTGCCGTGCAGACGGCGCTGAACGCGGTGTGGGGCGTCCTGAACCACTTCGGCGGCGAGACGGACCCGGCGAACCCGGGGCCGGGTGACGTCTACGACGACATCGCGCCCGTCGAACTGCCGGACTGAGCGCGGCGGCCCACCAGCCACGCCGTGCCCGCCGCGAGGAGTACGCCGAGGACGGCGCCGAGGGTGTTCATCAGCCAGTCGTTGGTGTCGCAGGCACGGCCGATCGCGGGAACGAACGCCTGCAGGGTCTCGACCACCGCGGACAGCGCCGAGCCCGCCGCGAGCATCGTCAGCGGGCGCCGCGACGCCAGCGCGGCGAAGTAGACCGGCGGCAGGAACAGCGCGACATTGGCCAGGAGTTCCACCGCGCCGAGCGTGGGCAGGGCGAACTGGACCGTGCACCCGATCTCGTCGATCGTGCGGCCGGCGGGCACGAGCGTCAGCGCGAAGACCGGCACGAGGGACACCCCGGCGAGAGCCCACAGGACCCGCGGCCTGCCCGCGAGCAGCAGGCCGAGGACTACGCAGACGAGCGCGACCAGCAGGATCGCCACCGGCACGAGGGCGGAATGGTCGAGCAGGAAGTTCGTGATCATGGCGGGCCGATCCTACGAGGATGTCCGCTGAGCCGGTGAACTCGGCCTCTCACGGCAGCGCGGCGGGCGACTCGGCCTCCGGGATGAGCAAACGCGGAGTGCCCGAGCCGTCGGCGGAGACCGCCCAGACGTCCGAGTGTCCCTGCGACCGGGGGAGGGCGTACGCGACAGTGTGGTCGTCGAGCCACGCGGGCTGGTCGTCGACGGCGCGGGTCTCGGCCAGCGGCGTCACGGTGCCGCTCGCGAGGTCGAGTACCGAGACCCGCCAGCCCTTGGCGGGATCGCCGTCGATGGCGGACTTGTAGGCGATGCGGGTCTCGTCGGGGGACAGCGACGGGCATTCGACGTTGTCCCGCAGCGTCTTCACGGTCCGGGCCTGGGAATCGCCTTCGACGAGATACCGGTGCGAGCCGGTGGACATGGTGGCGAAGAAGCGGTTCGGCTGCCGGGTGAAGGTGACGCCCCAGAAGTTGAAGTCGGCCGCCTTGTACGGCTTGCCGTCCACGGTCACGGCGAAGTCCTCGAGCGTGCCTTCGACGCTGTCGGTGGTGAGGTCGAGGGTGCCGGCCCGGGTCGAGAACCGGCCGCCGTTGTAGGAGTCGCCGGTGACGAACACCGTCCACGCGAGACGCTTCCCGTCGGCCGAGACCCGGGCCCGGTTGGGCAGCCCGACCAGCGGGATCTCCTGGGTGACCGTGAGCTTGCTGTCGAGCACGGCCAGCTGATACGTGGTCAGGCCGGTCTCCGGGCGCAGGCAGATCCCGGTGCCGCCCGCCGCGTAGACCCGGGCGCACGACACTGTCGAGACAGCCCGCGCGCCGCCCGGATCGGCCGCCGCGACGCTGGAAACGTGCCCGCGGTCGGCGTCGGCGGTGCTGCGGAACAGCAACCGTCCGCCTTCGAGGGTGACGGCGCCGCTGGTGCCCGCCGACGCGGTGTCCTGGTTGCGCGCTCCCGCCACCCCGACGTAGATCACGGCGGCCGCGGCCAGCGTGAGTACTCCGGTGACGGCGATCAGGACGCGGGTGCGGGTGTTCACGGTCGTGCCTTCCTGCGGGGAGCCAAGAGAACGAAGGTGGCGGCGACGGCGACCAGCACCGTCCCGGCGGCGATCGCGATCGCCGTGCTAGTGCCCCAGAACTGCCAAGAGAGTCCGAAAAGGACGGACGAGACGAAGTAGGCGAGCGCCTGCCCGCTCTGCACGATCGCGATGCCGGTGGTGCGCAACGCCTCGGGCAGCAGCGGCCCGGCCAGCGCCATCAGCACGCCGTCTGTCGACGCGTAGAACACGCCGTACAGGCCGAGCGCGAGTACGAACAGCGCCCAGCCGGTCAGCGGGCTGAGCAGCAGCAGGTAGACGGCGATCAGCGCGCCGTAGCCGGCGAGCGTCACCGGCAGCCTGCCGATCCGGTCGGCCAGCGCGCCGAGCGGCGCGGCCAGCAGCAGGTAGCCCAGGTTCGTCCCGACGGCCAGCAGCGGGAACCAGCCGGTGGCGATGTCCTCCTTGGCCTGGAGCAGGAGGTACACGAACCCGTCGCCGATGGTCGCCAGGCCGAGGACGCAGGCGGCGATCAGCAGTCGCCGCACGCCGGTGCCCCGCAGGAGGCCCGCCGCCGTCCGCAGGGACACGGTGCCCGACGGCGGTTTGGGCGAGCGGTGGTCGCGGGCCGAGGAACGCGCCGACGCTGTCCATCGCCCGGTGCACCCCGAAAGCGCGGCCCAGCATGTGCTCGGGCGCGGACAGGGTGATCAGCGCGTCGCGGGGCGCGGTCCGCAGGCCCTTGCCCGTCCGGTCCGCGGTCAGCACCACGCCGATCGCGGCCGCCGACGGGCCCGCCGCCACCAGGCCCAGTTTGGCCACCGCCGACATCGCGTAGCCCAGCCCGGCGACGGCTTTGCGCCGCCGGACCCGGTCCGCGACGTAGCCGCCGACCAGGCGCAGCAGCGCGGTCGCGCCGGTGTAGAGGCCGTCGACAACGCCGTACGCCGCTGGGCCCAGATGCAGCCCCAGTACCAGGTACACCGGCAGCACGGCCGTCACCATCTCCGAAGAGATGTCCGTGACGAGGCTGACGGTGCCCAGGGCGAAGACGTTCCCGCCGAGCAAGGCGAAGGACTTCTTGGACACGCCGCCGGGATGTTCCCGGCGGCCGATCGTGGACAGGTACACGCGACGGACCTCCTTTCCCCGCTCGCGGGCGCGTCCACAGTGGACGCGCCCGCGAGGTTCACCCGATTACTGCCACACGCTCGTGATCGGCGACTTGTTCGCCGCGTTGGCGATGCCCGGCAGACCGAACGACGCCTCCATCGTGCGGAGGATCGAGTAGTGGTTGATGGATTCGCTGTAGCTGCCCGGCTTCACGTGGGCGCCGACGAAGGTGGTGTAGATCTGGTTCACCGACGTCCCGCTGTCCTCGTCGAAATTGACGATCAGCAGGCTGTTGTGCGTCTTGGCCCACTGCGCGTATGCGTCGAGGTTCTTCTTCAGCCACTTGTCGCCCGTGTCGACCGAACAGTCGTGCATGTCGCTGCACAGGTCCGGGGTCACGAAAGCGATGTGCGGCAGCTTGGTGAAGTCGCTCGGGAACGACGAGAACCGTTTGTTCGCCGAAGCCGGGACATTGCCGAAGCTGACCCAGCTGTTGTGCTTACGGGCGTAGTTGTCCTTCGTGCAGCCCGTGTAGCCGTCCGAGGGCATGCTCTCCGCGTAGCCGACGAACTTCTTGCCGATGCCGGCCAGTTGGGAGGCGATGTTCTCCTTGTTCCCCAGGTCCTGGCATTTGTTGCTGTCGACGCCGTGCGTCGAGCCCGCGAACTGGGCGATGTAGTTCGGCTGGCTCGGGTGCGTCGTCCCGTAGGCCTTGGTGAACTTGGCTCCCTGCGAGGCGAGTTTGTTGAAGTACGGTGCCTTGGAGCTGCCGTTGATCTCCTTGTAGTCCTTGTTCTCGAACATCACGAGGACGATGTGGTCGAACGCGGGCACCTTCGCCGCGGCGGGCTCTATCGCGGCGGCGGGAGTGTCCTGATGGGACACCACCAGCGCCGCGGCCAAACCGGTCGCGGCCACGGCCGCGACCGCGATCCGTTTCCAGAACATTGAAACCTCCCGGTGAAAAGGTTGAAACTTTGACGAACAACCATCGGGTTCAGCGGCGCTCCGCAGGCGTCGACAGAGTTGAGACATCGGATGTCTCAGCTGCATTTAAACGGCAAGGAAGTCATCGGCCCACCAAGATCGCCTGACTGGAGTAATCGGCGTGCGGAGAACACCCCAAAACCGACATCGTCTGGCACAAAACCATGTAACCCTGCCGTTCACCTTGTGTTCCCGGGCGTGAATCGATGGACTTAGGGCAACCCGCTGATTCAGCCGGTGGACAGTGGCGCCCCCATTGCACCGGCTTCACGGCGTACTCATCCGACCATTGGTTAAGCTGGTCGGTGTGAAGCCCTTTTCGCCGAAACCGGCCGGATACCCGATCGAAGAACTTTCCACGATCGTCGGCATGTCGGCGCGCAATATCCGGGCGCATCAGACGAGAGGTTTGCTGCCCCCGCCGGTCCGCCACGGGCGATGCGCCTACTACGGTCCGGTTCATCTGCGGCGCCTGCGGCGCATCACGGTGCTGCAGAAACAGGGCTTCAACCTGGTGTCCATCGCCGCGATGCTCGGAACGGCCACAGTGGACGGCGCCGAACGGCTGGACGAGGCGATGGCCGAAATCGCCCGCGACCAGCCCGCCGTCGCCCGGTGCCTGGAACGGCACGGCGTCCTCGGCAAGGACGACGAGGGGGAGCCCGCCGTCGTGCGCCCGTCCGTTTCGCGCGCGGTGGCGGATCTCGCCGGGGCCGGGATCCCGCCCCTCGCGGCGCTGCGGTTCCTCGGACAGTTCCTGGACCGGGTCGCGCCGCTGGCCGGCGAGCAGCTGGCCGTGCTGAAAGCCCAGACCGGAGGCGTCTCGGCCGCCCCGCGGGCCTGTCTTGCCGAGCTTCTTGTAAGCGCTTTCAGAGCGACGGTCGAGAACGCCGCCGAAGCTACTTTTCCAGACGGGGGACCAGGGACACGGCGGCCGAGGTAGCCGCGGCCGTCGCCACCGCGAGGTCCGTGCCCTCGGCGTGGCTGGACAGGATGACCACGATGTAGCGATCGCCCTCGCCGACGAGGCCGGTCGTGTGCGCGTCCACGGCGCCGTGTCCGGCCGCCCAGCCCTGCTTGATCGCCCACGGCCGGTCGGTGAAGGCCGCCGGGATGCCGAAGTACTGGTCGAACCCGTCCGCGGCGGTCCTCGGCGCCTCCCGCAGCGGTTTCAGGATCAGATTCCGCTTGGATTTCGGCAGTTCGAGGATGTGCCGGTAGAGCGCGGCGATGTCGTCCGCGGTGGTCAGCGTGTCGCCCCAGCGGCCGGGGTCGGCGGGCGGGGTGGTGTTCTTCAGGCCGACGGCGGCCACCGTCCGCGTGACGATCGCGGACGCCCCGTTCCGGCTCCACAGGGTGTTGGCGATCGCGTCGTCGCTTTTCGACAGCATCCGGTGGATCTGGGCTTGGTCGGACTTTCGCGGGCCGTGGGTGATGGCGTCCAGCGCGATGAACAATTTCACCACCGAAGCGGCGCGAAATCTCTCGGTGACCTGCTTGCCGACCACTTCCTTGTCCAACGTACGGTCGAAGACGACGGTGGCGGTCCGCTTTTCCGGCTCGGTGCGGCTTTCCGCGTTGGCCTGGAAAATGACGTAACCGAGGATTCCGGTGACGACCAGGAAAGCGATCAGGATCGTCGCGGGAAGGCGGAGCCGCCGGTTCGCCCCGGGAACGGTGATCGGCCTGGTTCGTTCGTCGAACATGGTTGCGATCTTCAGAGACGATCATCGTTGTCCCGTCTCGTTTTTGTCATGAATCCGTAACAGCGGCGGACCGCACGGAAACAGTTTTCGCGCTTCGGGAACCGGGCCGGACATCGTGTCAGGGATACCGGCCGATCGGCCGATGTGGACTGACTTTCCGGCCGATGCGTGGGAAGACGGCGGCCCCCGTGCTCGGCGGTGCCGGGGGCCGCCGCCGGGTCAGGAACGTTGCACGATGAGCTGATCGACCAGGGTGCCGTCGGCGCTGATCGCGCGGACGTCCATTTTGGCCGGTGTGGTGCCCGTGCCCGCGATGACGTCGACCGCGACCAGGCTGTAGCCGCGGAACCGGACGCGGGACCAGGTGACCTTCTTGGTGCGGTCCTTGCCGTCCCGTTCGGAGTACTTCATCGGGACCGGGGAGTCGTTGCTGGTCTCGTGGCCCAGGTAGGTGTCGGGTGCCGGGAACTCGGAGACACTGCCGCCACCGCCACCCGCGGTGATGTAGGTCGTGCCGTCTTTGACCGGGTTGGTGGTGCCTCGCGACGGCACCTTCTTGGCCGCCTTCCCGGCGCGGATGGGGTCGGTGCGCTCGTAGATGTGGTTGTGCCCGTTGAGTACCAGGTCGACCTGGTACTTGTCGAACAACGGCGCCCAGTCCGTCTGCGCGCCGAGTTCGGCGCCGTTGGAATGGCAGGTGGAATACGTGCACTGGTGGCAGTAGACGACGATGAAGTCGATCGTCGGGTCGGCGCGGAAGGCGGCGAGCGTCTTCCCGAGCCACTTGAGCTGTTTGCCCTTGGTGTAGTCCAGGTTCGACGGGCTGTTGTAGCAGACGTCGTTGCCGTCGAGACTGACCATGCCGACGTTCTGGTAGCGCCACGAGTAGATGCACGTGGAGCCCGTCCAGGCGTTGTCCGGCATGGTGAACCGGGCGCGGACGCCGCCGTAGCCGTCCGCGGAGTACCAGCCCTCCATCTCGTGGTTGCCGAGCGCCATCATCCAGGGGATCCCCGCGGTGACGGGTTCGTTCTGCACGAAGAAGGAGTCCCACAGCCGGGCGTCGTACTGGTCTTCCTCCGGATGTCCGCCCTCGCCTTCGAGCGCGTAACTCAGGTCGCCCATGGCGAGGTGGAAGGCCGGGTCGAGGCCCGCGATCAGGCTGCTGGTCGCGACGGCGTTGTAGCCGACGCCCTGGTCGCCGAAAGCGGTGAAGGTGAACGTGCCGTCGCCGCCGGGCGCGGGGGCGGTGCGGAAGCTCGCCATCTCGCCGAGCCTGGCGGCGGGGTCATAGCCCTCGTGGCCGACGACGTAGTAGTAGGTGGTGCCGGGCAGGAGGCGGTCGATCCGGGCGTGGAGGTAGTACTGGGTGATCGACTTCGGGCTGTTCGGCGGCACTTCCTCGACCGGATGCTGCCAGGACATCTGGCTGGTCAGCGCCCGGACCTCGGCCTGGATGGGCGGGCTGAAGTCGCCGGGGGTCGTGCCGATCCGGATGAACGGCGCGGTCACCGCCGCGGGCACCTGCCAGGAGACCACGACCTGCTGGGACGGGTCGGCCCCGTAGGCGATGTGCCGCCCGAACGGCCGCAGCGCCGAGCCCGCGGTTCTGTCGGCGTTGAGCAGGACTGTCGGGCCGGTCGGCCCGGGGGAGGCGGCCGCGGTACCCGGCAGCAGGACGCCACCGGCGGCGAGCGCCGCGCCACCCATCGCGCCCACCCGGAACAGGGTCCGCCGGGAGTACTGGTTGACGAAGTTGTCGTGCTTCTCGGCCAGGCTGAGCCGGCGATAGGCTTGAGACCGGTGGTTTCGGGGAGTCTCAGACATGAAATTGAAGTTAAGAAGGCTTCCTAACTAAGTCAAGAGGTTGTTGCAGCTTTGGGGATCGGCTGCATGGAATCGTGCAAGTGGGGCTTGGGCCTCGTGAGTGGCAAGTGGGGTTGGAACCGTCCCTGCCACTCACGAGGACGTCGTACCTGCGGTCGATCGCAGGCCCGGTCCGTGAAGGCCTCCTTGCCTACCTTCAGGGTAGGGAAGGAGGCCTTCACTACCTTCGGGATCGCCACATGCGCCCCAGGTGCACCAGTAGCGGATGCGCGTGAGGGCCCCCTTCCCTCGGCTCAGCCGAGGGAAGGGGGCCTTCACGCGCTAGGAGACCGAAGCGCGGCGGGTCCAGAGCCTCGTGAGTGGTGGGGACGGTTATTGAGGGGTAAGGCAAACGTGTCCCTGCCTGGCGAACCGCTTTACCCGCGTCGGCAGGTGGGAGTGTCCCGACGAGCGCCACGCTTGGGATGGGGGGCCCAGTGTTTTCCGGACAGCTGCTTAGTTGCTAATTTTACGCTGCGAGCTGTCGGTTCAGATACTCGGCGTGGACCTCGTGTGGGGTCTTGTAAC